>JAFEBR010000441.1 GCA_018242565.1 Planctomycetota bacterium
CACGACCAGAAGTTCGATCAGCGTAAAGCCGCGACGTTTCATGAGACGTTCACTTTCGGAAACGAATGATACAGAACAGCAGAATCTGAGTTGAATCAACATTCTGACACTCATTAGAATGTGCGAAGAATTGATTTGCAATTCTGCCGTCGTGAATTCGGCGCGCATCACCCAAAATTCCCTCGACTGAGGACTCCATGTTTCGTGTCGCTACGTTACTGGCTCTGCTGCTCGTTCTGCTCGCGGGATGCGAACGTCCCGAGGCGGGCCCGCCAAACATGATGCCCGAAATTCTGGGCGCGCTGCAGATCACCGACAGCCAGGAGCGCGACACGGCTTTAGCCCAGGCCTGTCGCCACGCCGCCGAGCAGGGCTCAGCTCCGGCCGTGATGATGGGACTGCCCCGCATTGACAACGTGACGCTGCGTGACACCGTCGCGGCGGACTGTGCCGAGGTGTTGAATGAGGCGGGGCAGTCCGCCGCCGCAGAAGATGTCGCCCGGCTGATTTCGGACGAAACGAAACGCAACGCCGCGCTCGCAGAAGTCGGGGCCGGCGGCGACTGATTGCATTGCCCGAGCCTGCTGCCTCAATACCGGATCCGATCGGGCCGATTCGTCCAGGCCTGCAGCGCGACGGCGGCTTCGTCCCGCAACGCCTGTTGCATCGGGATCGAACGCTCGTCCCGGGGTTTGCGGATCTCGTCGTAGAACTGCCGGTCATCGAAGCCGACCGCGGCCGCATCGTCGCAAGTCGCGGCGAAGTAGATGCGATCGATCCGGGCCCAGTAAATTGCGGCCAGACACAGCGGACACGGTTCACAACTGCTGTAAATATCACATCCCGCGAGTGAGAATGTCTGCAGGTGGGTACAGGCATCGCGGATGGCCGTCACTTCGGCATGGGCTGTCGGGTCATTCGTGGAAGTCACGCGATTCCAACCGCGACCTACGATCACGCCCTGGCGGACAATCACAGCACCAAAGGGGCCGCCCGCACCGGCTTGCATTTTCTCAGACGACAGGCGAATCGCTTCGCGCAGGAATTCCAGATTCATGTGAGTCTCGGCTGTTTGGGGAGCATCAAGGCGGATGACGTGGGCGATTGGCTGAGGCGAGCGCGGCGTGCGGATTTCCATGACAATCGGCCGCGGACCGCACGACACGTGGGCATCAGCGATAGTGTCCTTGTCCCCAGACGTGCTGATTGAACTGGGACGATCCGCCTCGGGGAATTGTGATCGTTGTCCAATGGTCTCCCGCCAAGATGCGGGCGATGAGGATGATCTGACCGATGTGGTAGCCACAGTGCGCCAGCGATCTCTGAATGGCCAGCGGCACGGAATGCGGTTCTCCGCGGATCATGACTGTGGCCGCGACATCGTCGGGGGTCAGGCTGTTCAACGTCGCAAACAGCGTCTGCCAGCCCGATTCCCAGTACGCCTGCAATTCCTGTCGGGAGGTGAACGTATCGACGAATTCGTTGTCGCGATTGCGCCACGGCTTTTCCCCGTCGCTCGTCAAAAAGTCAGTCCACCGCGACAGCAGGTTGCCCGCCACGTGCTTCATAATGACGGCGATGCTGTTCGTATTGGGATCGAGCGCGATGTGCAGCTTGTGATCGGGCACCTGCGAGATCGCCTTGTCGGCCCAGCCGAGGTTCGAGCGGAAGGCGGTGATCGCGCCGTCGAGGACGGCTTGTGCCACCTGGGTGGCTGGATTCATAATTCGACTCCTGCGGGCCGCAATCGCCCATTGAGATATTCTTGCAGAGGGGCCGTTCTGGTCCCCTGCCCTCTCGACGTAATCACGATAACGCCAGTTGCTCCCGCATCTCGTGGTACGAGTCGTGGATCA
>JAFEBR010000442.1 GCA_018242565.1 Planctomycetota bacterium
CAACATGCGTGTCGTGAAAGGGGGCGACCCCGACTGGCTCGTCTGGGCCCGCACCGGCGTCGTCCAATCCGAACGCGCCAAAGACCTCGGCTTCCGCTGCATCCTCAAACTCAAACAACCCGGCGCGAAGAAGTGAACGGACAACAGCCGACGGTCTTGGTAATCGCCCGGCTCACCAATTCAATCCGAGTTCTTGCAGTCGGTCTCTCAGCCTGTCGATTCTGAGCAATCGAACTCCTTGTTCGGCTTCAACCAACACGGCAAGCAGCGACTCGTCATGGCTGAGATCCAGGTCGCGGACATTGCTGTAGAACTGACCGAAACGAAACAATTCGACAGGTTCGTCACCGCTCAATTGCCACCCAGCGAGACTGCCGTCGCGAGACGCAGTGAAAGCAAGTCCACCGGGCCCCAGGCATAGAGCCGTCACGGCATCGGTGTGAGCCGTTTCCTGCCAGAGCATACGGCCGTCATCAGTTGCCAACACGAGTAATTCCCCCTTGCGAGTCCCACAGAACAGCCTCCTCTCGTCGGCTGACAAGGCTAAATGGTCGATGATCTTGGGGCTCAACGGAATCTCCCCTTTCTGATTTCCCGTTGCCGCATCAAACAGCCGTACCGTCTCATCCAGTGATGAGGCGGCGACCAACCGCTTTCCCACCGCCAGCGAAAGGATACCGCTCTTGCGTAATTTTCGTTCGGACTCGTCGTTTGACCAATGCCAGGAGTCCTCCGGGACGGCAACGGCGCCCGCCACGGTGACCTGCGAAATGAATCCGACACGTCCGGCGTTTGAACGACCCGAATACCAGACTCGCGAACCATCTTCGGCGAAGATCGGCTTGCCATGATCGGCCACTGGTGGCGACAGAAACGCGTCGGGCAGATGCCCGTGGGTGTCGATCTGCGTGATGCGCGTGATCCCGCCATCATGGTGGCTGGTGTGGCTCAAGAATCGACCATCATTCGAGAGCGCCACGGCACTACACAGCGGCTGCCAGATCTTTCGCTCAAAGACGCACACGTCGCGATTGATGTCGGCAATGGCGATATCCTCACCGTGAGCCCGCGTCACTTGTGGAATGATGGAAGCAGCCAGGTATTTACCGTTGGCACTCAGGTCGATACTGGACACTTTAATACACTGCCGCAGCGTAGAATCCCAAACTCCAGAATCGGCGATCCGCCAGATCTCGACACGTCCATCTCGCGAAACGGCGAATTCCGGACGATTCGGATCAAATGCCGCGGAGACTCGGCCACTCACTGAATTTGGAAGTGTCGCCACGATTTCGCCCGACACCAGGTTCCACAAATTCAGACCATCGCCCGCCGTGGAAATCAGCCAACGTCGATCCGCCGAAACGGCCAGGGAATGCAATTCCCCGTCGTGAATCTCGTTCCGGTACCGGTCAAAGAGCGTGCGACAAACGCGATTCGAATTCGAGTCAAACAAAATTAACGCATCGGTCCCTGACATATTGGATCTGGTTACGGCGACCCGGCGGTCCGGCAACAGGGTCACCTGTTGTCGTGCCGGTATGGTCGCGGATTGATCCAAGGCGACCCCCAGTGAATTGTGGTGCCGTATTGTGTGCAATTTGCCTTCCGCAGTGACGAACAGGCGATCGTCCGCTGCCGCGAGAGATTCACAGTACGAAAATTCGAGATAGCCAGACCCCTCGGTGACGGGCCAGTGCCACAACTCCATCCGCTGATCTTCGCCGAGCGTCGTCAGCATCTTCGCCTTGCCATAGCAGCCCAGTTCGATAATGGCCTTCCGATCGGCCTGGATGTTGAGCTCGCAGGCTCCCGTCGCCACGTTGAAGGCGCCGACGCGACCGTGTCGCGTTCCAATCACCAGCGAGTTCCAATCAGGCGAGAACAGCAGCGAGCGGACACCTTCCGGTCGATCATGTGGCTGCGGGCCATAGGGGACGGGAAGTTTCAATCGGCGAACTTCTCGCCAGGTGCCGGTATCGATCAGCCGGACAAATGAATCATCATGGTCATTGTCCGTCAGATTATTCCCGGCGGCCAGGAAACGTCCGTCAGGTGAATACTGCAGTCCGTAGGTATCGAGATCGGTCAGCGCCGTTTTGACCAGTTGCAACTCGATGGCCGACAACGCCCGCACGGCTTCGGTACGCAAGGACCGTGCCACCGCGGGGTCGCTGGCAAACCGGGCAGCCTTTCGCAGCTCATCGAGATTCTGATGGCTCCAACCACGCGGACGGCTTTGGCTGCGTTCTCGAATCCCTGCGAGCACGATCAGGGTCTGGCGCAATTCGCCCTTCTCCCGTTCGACTTCAACCTCTTTCTGCTTCTCGGCGAACGCTCGACGGGCCTCGGCAAGGCTCATGGCGTACCAGGTGATCGAAGCGGCGACAAGCGCAATCGCGAACACCAGGCTGCCGATCGTGGCCGCACGCGTGGGATGTCGTTTCAGCAGTTTCCAGGCTCGTTCGGGAGCCGATGGGGGACGTGTCTCTGTCGGCCGCCCCTGCAGGATGCGCTCCAGTTCGCGAGCCAGTTGCCCCGCGGTTTGGAGCCGCTCCCCCGGTTGCTTTTCCAGACACTTCAGGCAAACCGTTTCGAGATCTCGCGGGACACTCGCTCGTAACGTTCTTGGAGAGACGGGATCCGCCGTGCGTACCAGATCGAAAACCTCAGCGACTCCAGTTCCCTGGAATGGAGGTCGCCCCGTCAGCATTTCATACAAGATGATCCCCAGACCATAGACATCGGTCGCCGGTCCGACTTTTCCAAATCCCGTGCCGGTCTGCTCGGGGGCGATATAGGTTGGAGTCCCGGCCTGCACAGTCGTCGTCAACTGTGGGGCGTCCTCGCTCAAAACAATTGCCAGACCAAAATCGGTTAACCGAGGAATGAAAGGTAAATCTGAATTCGCACTCGCTGCCGATTCCGCCATGTCTGGCGTCAAGATCACGTTGCTTGGTTTCAAATCACAGTGCAGCACTTTTTTCGAATGGCTGTATTCAACCGCATCGGCCAGCACCCGAACGAGCTGCACAGCCCAGCGCACCGAGACCAATCCCTGTTCAGCACTCAACCATTCCGCCAGATCGTAGCCCGGATAATATTTCGACACGATATAGCAGATTGGCCCGATTTCTCCCGTCTCGTACAACGGAACGATATGCGGGTGATCCAAGGCCGCCACGGCCCGGGCTTCGCGCTTAAAGCGTTCTCGAAGTTTGGGGCTGGCCAGCACGTGCAGCCTGGGCACTTTCAGCGTTACCTGACGGTTCAATTCGGTGTCGAACGCGAGGTAAACAATGCCGAATCCCCCCATTCCCAGGACACGTTCCGGGCGAAATCGTCCGATTTGCGCGGGGAACTCGTCCACTTCGGCCACCGTGTGCCGAGGCCAGGCCCGGTCGAGCAAGTGCAGACATTCGTAAAGCGACGATTCCTCGGGATCCGCCGAGCCTTCGATGCCTGCCAGCCCCCCTGCGGCAAGCTGTCCCCCTCGACGCAGACATTCGTCGTAGGCCATCAATCGCAGCAGGACGGGATCGGGCGGTTCTTGGCTTATTTCGGAGCCAAGTGCATCGTCGTCCGGATTGTTAAATTCTGAGTCAGATCCGTTTCGACTCATGCAGAGCCAGTTCCTGCTTCAATTGGTTGACGGCACGCATCCAGAGTTTTCCCGCTGCACTTTCCGACGTCCCCAATCGTTTGCCGATTTCAGCAAACCCCATATCCTCGTCATAGCGCCACAGAATGGTCTGGCGTAATCTCTCAGGAAGTCGAGCCAAAGCCCTTTGCAGCAGGTTCCACTGTTCCTGGCTCATCAACACACCACTCGGAGTTAACTGTCCAGTTTCCTCAATTTGTACGCCAAGTTGCGACTCTCGCCCAACATTCCGTTTATCGGTCTCAAAACTCTTAATAAAGTTCTGCAGCATGTGCAGGAGTATGCTGCGCAGCCACCTCGCGAATTCCTCCCGTGAATTTCCCTCAAATTTTTGGGCATGCTCGAGACCTCGCGCCAGGGTCTCCTGCACCAGTTCCGAGGCCCCCACCTTGGACCTCAGCCTCCTCGGCAATTCTTCGAGGGCAATGGCGAGCAGGTACGGTCGGAATTCTTCGAGGAATGTCCCCAGGTCACCTTTCGATTGACCTTTCAGGCTGATAGGCAGTGGCGTGCCCACTGGATTTTGACTTGCCGCGGCCCCCGCCACTGGCCCGGTCTTTTTAACTCTCATGACAACCTGCCTGACATCAATCGGACTGAAAAAATCCGCCACGGCCAGTTTTTTTGAAAAATAGTTGTCTCCCGCCCCAATGCATCGACACCCATCAATCTATCTCGTGGACTGCACTCATTTCAACTTAACTCCATAAGTTCCGACACAACTCATTAGCGAGAATGACTCACTCTCATCCGGTCTTACCCGGTAAAGAAACCTAAACCGGCATGCGGAGTCGACGCGGGCCGTATCAAAGCGCTGCCAATCGACACACCGCGAAATGGAAGCGGACCAGAGGCCATACAGAAATTCCGACAGTTCCAAGTCCGATTTCGACAACAAAGCTGTCTTGCGTAATTGAACTCGTCATGACAGTCAGAAATTCGGAATCCTGAAGGTGGACATTCACGGGGGAAATACTCTGCTGCTGCATGGCAACTGGCCGTATCGGACCAACAATTTCTCAGGGGAGCGACAGTTTTGTTGATTTTCAGCATATGCGCAGCACTTTCCCGCCCAATCCAGACAAGAACCAGCGTCTGGGCTTTGCTCACGCTGCTCCTGGCATTCTCTGAAGTCCGTTCGACTGCGAGTGCCGGGATCGTCTATCAAACCGACTTCGATTCACTGGATCTCGGACAAACCACCTCATATCCCGGGTCGCCGGGCCAAGGGGGGTGGATGCAAAACGGTGCCGACGGCGACGCCTTTGGGGAAATTCAAGATTCGATCGCCAACGGCGGGCGGGCCCTGCACGAGCACACCGCCTCGACCCTGCAGACGGGCCTTCAGACCATCGACTCTCGATTTGTGGGACCCGTATCGCTCGCCAACGTGGGGGTCGTGTCGCTGAGCATCGATTTCTACGGAAGTTCCAGCGATTTAAGTGCAGTCAACAGCTTCAGTGGCGCTTTTTATGCCGTTGGAGGGCCCCATCCAGGATTTCAAATCATCGGGTTCGAACTGGTTGCGGGCAACGGCGCGCCCAAAAGTGACACCGGACTCAACATCAAACTCGACGCCTTTGATGGGTTGGATAACAACGGTCCAATACCATTGAATGTCGGACAGAATCTCGCCTGGAATGAGTGGCACACGGCCAGTCTTTCGATTGACCAGCGCACAGATACCTGGCTGTCGATCACGGTCGACGGTCAGACGCAGAGCCTGCTGGGATATGCCCCCATGCGTTCTTTTGATGGGCCAGATGCCCTCAGGGGCCAATTGATCGAAAGGCTCGATGCCCAGATCAGTCCAGACAACTTGGGGGGCACCAGCACCAACGACGACGTCTACTTCGACAATATCAGACTCTCAACAACTGTCGTCCCGGAGCCCGCCTCGACCTGGATCTTGCTGGGCGTCGGCGCTCTTGCGCTGGCCGGGGTACGACGGCGCTCATTGGGTAACAAGTGAACCGATCCGCGACGCCCTGAGGCCCACAGTTGAGTTCTGCGAGTCTACGGATTCTGCAGCCAGTGTCTTTGGTGACCTCGCAGAGCGACGAGAGCGGTGGCTGTGATCTGACAAACGAGTGAATTGAGAGTCGATTTCGCAACCTTGAATACAATCGGAGAGGCATTCTCGAAAATGGCGACAGATGCAGCCGCAGCCAATACCATTGGATTCTCCGAGTCGACAGACGATCTGGCAGCACCCTGGCTCCAGGTTCTGGGCTCTCGCTATGTCACGTCGTGGCTGGCCGAGCAGAACATCAGTCTGGCGGCGACCACATACCAAACGGCGAAACTGTTTCTCCTAGGCAGGCAGCCAGGTGAGCGTCTCTCGGTTTTCGAACGAACGTTCAACCAGA
>JAFEBR010000443.1 GCA_018242565.1 Planctomycetota bacterium
CGCCTTCTCGCTGGGCGCGCAGGACCGTGAGCGCCGTGCTGGGCATGGTGGTCTCAAAACCCAACGCAAAAAATACTACCTGCCGATCGGGGTGAGCTTTCGCCAGCTGCAGCGCGTCGAGGGGGGGATAGACCATGCGCACGTCAGCGCCTGCGGTTTTGGCCTGCAGCAGACTGCCTCCTGCACCGGGAACGCGCAGGGCATCGCCAAAGGTGGTGAAGATCATACCAGGCCGTTTGGCCAGCGCGAGTGCGTCGTCGACACGACCCATTGGCAGGACACACACCGGACAACCGGGCCCATGGATCAGTTCGATCTCTCCTGGAAGCAGCCCTTCCAATCCATAACGGAAGATGGCGTGCGTGTGTCCGCCACAGACTTCCATAATGCGAATCGATCGGTTCTGTCGCGCCACCAAAGACGGGACCAGTTGCCGAATTTCCGTCAGCAGGAACTGGGCTTTCACCGGGTCGCGAAATTCATCGACGTATTTCATGACTTCAGCCTGTCAGACAATGCAAAAAAAGCTCTCCGATGGTGGCTCCTGGCAAAGACGCGCTGGGGACCGGCCGTTTATCCTTCAGCGGGAGGGGACGCAGCCTGCATCGCCGACAACTCCTGTTGTAACTCACCCAACTCAGCGAGGATTTTCAGCGTCGCCGCCGCTTCGGTTTCCTGAATGATGCTCATCGCGAACCCCACATGCACCAGGACCCATTTTCCCAGGCACGAATCAACCGGTTGCTCAGGTTCGACGACACACTCCAGGCTCACCTGGCGGCGCACTCCGCCGATGTCGACCAGCGCCAATTTGCGGCTGGCATCGGTAATCTCTACGACCTGGCCGGGGATTCCCAGACACATGCGTCATTCCTCTGAGTTGCGGGGTCATTGTCGGCATGCAGGCAGGTGCGTGCGACCGGTGACACACCGGGCCGCGGCGATCGCTGCCTGTCCCAGCGACAAGCCTCCGTCGTTGGCAGGCACTTGTTCGGGCAGCCAGCAGCGAAAGCCATCGCGCTCAAACGCGGAGAGCAGCAGTTCCGCCAACAGGCGGTTCTGCAGGCAACCTCCACTTAAAGCAATCGTATCGAATACCGGGTCTGCGGCACAGGAGGAACGCAGATGGCGGACTAACTCCACAATGGCTTGAGCCAGCCCGCGATGGAATCGACCTGCCAGGATGGGTTTCGGCACCCCGGCGGCCAGATCGTCGAGAAGTGCCGGCCATAACGGACTTGTGCCGAGGCAATACAGTCCATGCGAGGCACTGACACGGATTGAAAACGGGTAAGGTTCCGCCGTATCTGTCATGGTCGCGAGGGCCTCGAGTTCACAGGCTCCCTGACCCTCGTACAGACTTTGTTCAAAGTTGATATCGAGGGCCGCGGCGACCGCGTCGAATAACCGGCCGCACGAACTGGCCAGAGGCGAATTAATGCCTTGCGCGAACATCTTGTCGAGCGTGGCGAGGGGCTTCTGTGCCAGTTGGGCACGCAACGGTAAGGCACTCCAGCGGTGGAGAAATTTCTCCCAGCCGAGTGTGGAGGCAATCTGGGCGTAGGTGTTTCGCCAGGGTTCACGTATGGCTTGAGTGCCACCCAGCAGCGGCAGTGGTGTGAACGTACCCAGCCTGCGATACCCGCAATAATCGGCCAGCAGGAATTCGGCGCCCCACAAGGTGCCGTCGTCACCCATTCCCAGTCCATCCAGAGCAATACCCAAGACGGGTCGGGTCGTGAGGGGGACTCCATGCTCCGCCAGGCAGGCGGCAATGTGCGCATGATGATGTTGCACCTCGATCAGAGGCGTCCCCGTCCTGGCCGACTGCTGCCAGGCGAGTTTTGTCGACAAATACTCAGGGTGCAGATCCGCGACGAGTCTTTGGGGTTGATGGTCGAACAGCCCGGCATAGAGATCCAGATTTCGTTGATAGTCGTCCGCCGTCGCGGCATCTTCCAGGTCCCCCAGATGCTGGGAAATAAACGCCGTGCCATCTTTCACCAGGCAAAACGTGTTCTTCAGTTCGCCCCCGTAGGCCAACAAGTCGGGAGACGATTCGAATCCCTCGGGTAAGGTGATCCCAACCGGGGCGTACCCGCGTGCCCGGCGCAGCAATCGCGGTCGCCCGGCGATAATTCGCAGAACCGAATCATCAATGCGGTTGACGATTTCGCGGTCGTGCATCAGCAACAGATCCGCGATCCCCGAGAGACGTTGCCGGGCATCCGCCAGGCTCGTGACTTGTGGTTCATCCGAGCGATTGCCACTGGTCATTACCAGGGGGCTGTCGAACTCTCGACAGAGCAACGTATGCAGCGGGGTGTAAGGCAGCATGCATCCCAGTGTGTCGCTTCCCGGAGCGATGGCCGCAGGCAGCGGGGCATCATTCCGTCGCTCCAGCACCACAATGGGGGCCGCCGGACTCGATAATTCGGCACAGACTTCTGCGGAAAGCTGGCAATAGCGGGCGATGACAGACAGATCGCGGGCCATCATGGCGAAGGGTTTGCCGTAGCGTTGTTTCCGCTCGCGCAGCCGACTGACGGCCTTTTCATTTGTCGCGTCGCAGGCCAGGTGAAAGCCTCCCAGACCGCGAATCGCGACGATACCACCCGCCTGAATCAGGGCCACGGCGATTTGCAATGCCTCGGTTGCGGTTGCCTCGCGCTCGCTCGAACCGGGGCGCTCGACCCAGACTTGTGGACCGCACTTTGGGCAGGCGATGGGCTGCGCGTGAAACCGTCGATCACCCGGGTTCTCGTATTCAGCACGACAGTCAGAGCACAACATAAAGTCGGCCATCGACGTGTTGGCTCGGTCGTATGGGATTCGCCGGACAATCGAGAAACGGGGGCCACAATGCGTGCAGTTGGTAAAAGGATAGCCAAATCGCCGTTCGTCGGGATTCACGATTTCTGCGTGGCAGGCTGTGCAGATCGCAGCATCGGGGGCGATGCCCGTCTGATTTTCGCCCGGCTGGCTGGAGACAATCTGAAACTCGTGAAATTCCTCAGGCGTTGCACGTCGGGAGACCAGCAATTCACTGATCCGCGCCAGTGGCGGGGCCTCGGTCTCGAGTCGATTCAGGAACCGCTCCAGCTTCGGCAGCGGCCCGGTTGCCACGATGATCACCCCCTGACCATCGTTTCGAACTTCACCCACCAACTGTTCGTCGTGCGCCAGACGCCAGACCGTGGGGCGAAAACCTACCCCTTGCACCGTTCCGCGCACGCGGACATCCACAGTGTGCCGATCGCTCATGTTCCCATCTTGTCATGCGTCTTACTGAGTTGCGACAGACCGTATCGTCGACAAGACATCATCGACGACCGATAACCCACGACTGGTCAAAGCCAAGGTCGCAGGCTGCCGCAACAATCTGCAAGACTTGAAGCCCGATCATATGGGACTCGCGATCAACGCGACAGAAAGATCGCAGGCGTCAGAAACTTTCAGACGTAGCACTTGGCTCTGACGCTGACTGCAGAGCGCGGCGAGTTCAGCGCCGGGAATTGCGTGGGCGGCAGAGTCAAAAAAATGACACGGCCCAACGTCACGACGGAAATCGGGCCAGCAAAATCGTCGGAGTCAAAGGCCGTGTCAACGATTTTGTAGCAAGGGATTGATTCGCAGTGCAAGAGGGAATCAAACAATATTTGGGAATTTGTCACTCTCGGGATACTGGGTGGACTTTGGCTCTGGAGCGTCGCGTGGTGTGCTGGGCACCCGCCTGTATCACCCGGAAGTCCAGAGGGGCTTCCGGGTGATGCCAGGGGTTCAACTGGAACTGATCAGGTGGCGCACCTGGTCGGTCAGCCCTTTCTCGCCGACGAAGACGTTCAGTTTGGCCGTCGCGGCGATCTTTTCCAGGACTTCCAGCTCGCGCAGCCGCATGAGCGTCGGGTTCTCAGCCAGCAATCGGGCAGTGTTCGCCTGACTGCGCATAGCTGCCGTCTCCTCACGTCGCGAGATCAGATTGGCTTCCGCTGCCTTGCGAGCTTCGGTCACCTTGTTCAGCAGTTCCTTCATCTCGCCGGGCAGAATCACGTCGCGGATCCCGACCGAAGCCACGGCCAGGCCGAGTTCGTCGGCCCGGCGTTTGACACTCTCGGCGATCTCGCTGGCAACCGCATCCTTCTCGGCCAGCAGTTGATCGAGTTCTCGAGCACCAATCACCCCGCGCAACACCAGTTGTGTCTCGCGATACAGCGCCTGGCGAACGTCATCAGTCTGGTTCAGCACGCGGCGGGCGTCGACAATGCGGTAGGTCACGACGGCGTTGACGCGCAGAGTGACCTTGTCGGCGGTGATGATTTCCTGACCGGAAATATCCACCATCGATTCCCGCAGATCCACTTCGACCACGCGGGCATCAGGTCCCCCGCACCAGAAGGCATAATCGCCGGGATTGAGCACTTCGACAAACTGCCCGTCGATGAACAACACTCCGACACGATCGCGTGGCACTGAATACACCTCGAGCGTTTGCTGTGCCAGAGCCGAGCGGATGATGACATTGAACGCGGCATGGGTAAACCGCACTTGTCGGGCATCGACGATTTCCGTGCGTACCGTCCGCTGACCGGTCCAATACACGTACTGGCCAGCCGGCAGAATGTGGCTGAAACGGTTGTCGATCCAGACCAATGCGCGTTCGTGGTCCGCCAGGTCGAGCACGACGGCTCGATCGTGCAGGGCACCCGACTTGATGATCAGGTCGAGTTTCTCGTGCACCAGCCAGGGCTCGCGTTGAGAAACGACTTCGACGCGAACATGATTCCACGGATCGAAGAACCCGTGTCGGCCGGCGGACAGCAATCCCTGAAATTCACCTTCACGAAATACCAGCCCCACTTCAAACGTGCGAATCTTAATGCGCTTCCAGATCAAGTTCGGCCTCCTTGTTCAATCTGCCTCAGACTTCAACGCCCAGAATTGGCGATCAACAACACAACCGATGAAAGGTGAAACGTGGAACAATCACCTGTGGCGACACGGAACGACATTTGAGTCACGGTCTCCGGCTGACATCGATGTTCAGCGAGATGGGGCCCGCCCGACAGGTGTTCCTGTCCGGGGTGCGCCCATCGCGATTGGAAATCTCAGTCCGCAGGTCACACGTGGCGGTATCCATGCTTTGCAAAGTGTCGCGTCAGGCTGCCGTTTCCATGGGATCTCCAAATGAAACGGCGGATTGAAACAACGTTCACCTCTCTTCGGCCTCCTGACGGGCCGGGTGTTGTCACCCGGCCATGGTGGTCAGTTTGCAACTGACAGTTGGTTATGGGATTCGAACCCACGCCGACCAGATCTCTGACCTGGTCGGTGCCCGGGCTTTCGCCCGTCTCAGGTCGTCCCCTGTCAGAGACCATGTTCGGAACGTGACAGGATGAATGCGTCAACCAGGTGACTCCTGGCTGACCGCCTGTCCTGCACGCCGCTGGAAGGGGGCGTCCTGAAACTTGCCTTCAAAGTTCCTGTAAAAAACGCTGGCGGGAATCGAACCCGCTTGGGACCGAGTTGCAATCGGTTGCCTGGCCGGCTGGCTCCAGCGTTGACCTGTCAAATCTCATTTTCCCGACCTGGACTCGAACCAGGCCCCGGACCTGCGGAGGGTCCGATGCAATCCGCTACACCATCGGGAAGCACAATATCTTGAATCGGAATTCGGACAGCACCGGCGCAAGGAGTTGAACCCTGTGCGACTGTTTTGGAGGCAGTCTGCTCTCCCGGGAGCACACCGGTCCGCGATCTGCGGAAGCACCACCGACGGCCAACTGCGGCCGTGGGTGGCGTTCCGCGTTACTCTTCCAGTTCTACGCTCCAGTAGGCTTCACTCAAAAAGCGAGACCAACTGCAGACCCGCGAGTCGCGTGTTGCATACAACGGCCGCCAGTGCGGACGAACCGGTACCTTCAGGAGAGGCATTCCCGCCTGTTGCGGAGTGCGTGCCGCCTTGCGGTTGTTACACGCCACACAGGCCAGAACGCAATTCTCCCAGGTCGAGCTGCCCCCCTGAGCCCGTGGCAACACATGATCCACGGTGAGTTCTTTTGAACCGGGACGGCTGCCGCAGTACTGACACGTGTAACGGTCGCGGCGATACAAGTTGCGGCGACTGAATGCCACGGTGTTGAGTGGCAGGCGATCGTAATGGGTGAGGACCACGACTTCCGGCACTCGCAACCGCGAGCGCACGGCTTGAATCCACGGTTCGCCAGCACTCGGAATCAGGCGAGCCCAGTCGGCCCACGAATACATCTGGTAATCGTGGGGATCGACCACCCGTGCATTGTCGTTCCACAACAGGACCAGACTGCGTGACACCGGTGCCACGCCGACCGGCTGCCAACTGCGGTTCAAAACCAGCGTCGGACGATTCAACATCGTGGCAGCCATGAAAATCCTCAACAATGATGGAATCCAACGAAAACAAGTCACAGAGGTGTCCGGGGGGAATCGAACCCGCCGCCTCGACATTCACAGTGTCGCATGCCAGCCGTTACACCACGAACACCATATAAAACTCTTCAACCTGATCACGGCCACACTCGGCGCATCACCACCAGTCCAGTACCCCGACCAGGACTTGAACCCGGAACTCCTCGGTAGAAGCGAGGGATGATGTCCGTTTCACCATCAGGGCCGAATCACTCGCATCAAAGCCCGTCCGTGATGCCAGGTGCTTGATGTGGCAGCGGAAGGCAAGGGATTCGAACCCTCATCTCGAAATGAGAACCGCGTTAGCAGTGCGGTCCGGCCAACCGTATCCGGCTACCTTCCAGTAATTGTGTTTCTTGGGGGGCGTTGCAGCTCGTTGGCATGACACGCCGGCTTGCCGCAGGTTCGCGCGAATTCCAAGTTTGGCGACTGACAGGCATGCGCCAATATTCGTGATCGCCAGTCGTGAGGCGGAAGGAGGGGGAGTTGAACCCCCAAGGCTCATCGCTCGACGGTTTTCAAGACCGCTGCCATCGCCAGTTGGCTTGCCCTTCCGTTTTGATGCAGTTGCTGCCAGGTCCGCGTGTCTGACAGCGCTCATTTCCAAGCTGCGGTGGCAGGAATCGAACCTGCACTCGTCTCCTTAACAGGGAGCCGCCTTACCATTGGGCTACACCGCAATTTCGCCACGGTGGGGCACCGTCGCGTCAACAAGAAGTTGTCCACCTCACAAGATTCGCTCGATATCTCAATCCGAGCCCGCGTCCGTTTGGCTGCCGCGATTCGGCACTTGTTTCAGTGGGATCAGAGGGACTTGAACCCTCACGGGCTCGGGTAAGAACCGAGTGTGCTGCCACTAACACCTTGATCCCTGGAGTGTGTTGACCAGTCCTGGTCAGGGGGTGAACTGTTGTCGTGTCGTGCGACAGGCAAGTGTCGTTACACCACGCAGTCGGCCAGTGAACTCGTTGGAGTCCACCGTTCGCGTTCTGCCAGTCCTGGATCATCAATGGGGCCGGAAGGGGTCGAACCCTCACCTGCCAGATTAAAAGTCTGCTGTGCTGCCGCTACACCACGACCCCCAACGATGGATCGGAGTGTGCGTTTCGAACCTGGACGGAACATGAAATGGCTCCTCGAGTGAATTTCCGTGGAATGAGCTCAGAAACGCCGCATCGTGTCAGCCTGCGGTCAGTACCCGTGTTAATGTGTTTTGGGAACGATGTCCGACCCGTAAGACGCAGGTCATCCGGGGAGTGAAGATACTTGAAGTTGTTGATCGCACGATTCTGTGCGCACGGGGTGCGCAATGGGTCGGGTGGAGCTCGAATCCACGTCTGCGGCTTTTCAGGCCACCGCTACACCATCTCAGCTACCGACCCGCTCGGTATCCATAAAAAAAGCCCGGTGGGAGACACCGGGCTTGTGGGACCGCTCAATATCAGCGCGGCCAACGGTGTCTGGAAAACCGCGGAAAAAAGCTCGAGAAACTGAACTGCCAATTGGCAGCAGTCCTCAATTTCTGCTGTTCCTGATTCTGCTGGTGTCGGTTCAATGACATCGCGGTTTTCCTGGTCGTAGCCAACGATCGACGTCGGCTGTTTGAGATGGTTCGAGAGGCCCTGTGCCTTGTTACTGAATGAGACGCAGAATGAACCGCTTCGGTTCGCAGAAAAATCGAAAAAAACTTGGAAGTAGTGGGACGTTGAATGTGACCATCTCCGCGGTTTCCGGGCGAGCAGAGTCTGCTGGCAACCAGCCGCAGGTTTGAGCGATGACCAGTGCCTGCCGTGGCGATCCATTGGTCCAGTCTGATGTCCGGTCGCGACTGACCGACCCGGCAAGCGAGAGTTTGCTGGTTAGAAACCGAGTTTCCACGTGTTGGTAAGGGAATTGCTGACCTGCCACGAACTTCCGTGGGATCTGTAGATTGCCTGTTCTAAGCTAAGAACAAGTTGCCCAAATGATCTTGGAAAGTCGAACACACCGGGGCCGTTCGAACATAAGAGAGGCGCAGCGGCCAGTGCCAAAGCAGGCCAGTCGCCATGTACCAGAATCTGGCCCTTGGATTTGACGGGTTTCTCGTCGTGAACGCCGAAGATTTACTTGAAATGCCATTCTGTCTTGGGCAAGATGTACTGCTCCTCTCAAAGACCTGTGTGCGACGTCTGTTGTGCTCCCTCTCTCAATTGCCGCGTTTCAAAACGGCTGCGTGTGTCTCAACGCAACTTTCCGAAAGGTCAGGCTGCCATGAATCCGCGCCAACGAACAACGTCACTGCCGACGGGGCGTCGCTCCCGGTTGCAACCATCGACGTCGGATCGGCTGAATCTGTTTGAGTCGCCAGCGAAGAAATCGAGATTGGGTGGCCGATCTGACCACGGCGGGGCCCGAAGAATATCGTTCATTGATCACCCCTCGTTCTACGAATCGGATGCCCGGCGCGAGATTCTCGAAGTTCGAGTACCGGTCGCACAGAGTTCGAGTGGGGCCGCGACAGGTTCGACTCCGTTTTTTTCGGTCGTGCGCTCGGTTGGCACTTTTGCCAACGAGGAGCAACTCCAGCTCTTTCGGCTGATGAACCTGCTGAAGTCGATGGCCTGCACGAAAGCGGTCAACTTGGATGCGCGCCGCCCCAACCGGCGGATTCTCACAGAAGTGAATGCACTTTTGGCCAGGGCTGGGCAGGTTCGTGATCGGTTGGCAGAGGCCAATCTGCGGCTGGTGGTGTCGATTTCACGCCGTCTGGCATGTCGTTGTTATCCCTTTGAAGAAGTCCTGGGAGACGCCAATCTGCTGCTCTTGCGGGCGATCGACAGGTTCGATTACTCCCGGGGATTTCGGTTCGTCACGTACGCCACCCAGGTCATTCGCCGGGAACTGGTTCGGCAACTCCTGAAACGTCAGCATCAGTTACGGATCCAGGAGCCTGTGCAGGCGGAATGGCTGCGACACGAAATGGACCGGCGGCATACCTCCGAAGCCAGACTCGCGTTGCGGTTCAAACAGGACTCGTTGATGTCTGCCATCAAACGCGTATTGCCAGAACGCGAACGAAAGATCCTGACGCTGCGGTTTGGGCTCGAGGATCCCCATGTGACCCTCACACGGGATGCGATCGGAGCATTACTGGGCATCAGTTCCGAACGGGTCCGGCAACTCGAGAAACAGGCCATCAATCGCCTCCGCCGTGAAGAGTGTGATTGATCCATTCGTCATTGCCGCCGGGAGTTCTGAATGTAGCCGACGCCTAAGTTCTTGCTGGAACGCGAACTACGGGCGAAAACCTGGTTGAACGTCTGGCGTCAGCCTGCGACCTTCGACCGCGGATTATGCCTCGCCTCTGGGATCTGATTGTCTGTACAGGAAAGATGCTGAGGTCATGTCCTTGCCGTTGTTGCCGTGGAATGGTGACTGGCAAGCCTGCCGGACTTCCGGTAACGTTATGCAGGTGAAGATCTGAAATTCACTGGAATCAAATCTCGAGATCCTTCCGCAGGAATTGCCTTTCTCATGGATACAGCGTCTGCACTGCTGGTTGCCGGTCTGGTTATTTTTGTCGGGCTGGTTGGTTTTATCGCCTTCATTATCTTCATCAAGTACTTCAACCTGTGGTTGCAGGCCTTTTCGACGCGGGCGGGCGTTAGCATGATGTCGCTGATCGCGATGTCATTTCGCAAGGTCAATGCCCGCGCGATTGTGGAATCCAAAATCATGGCGGTCCAGGCTGGATTGCCCCGCATTCCGACACAGGCGTACGAAGCGCATTTCCTCGCGCAAGGAAACGTGCGACGAGTTGTGCAGGCTCTGATTGTTGCGCACCGGGCCAAAATCGACCTCGATTGGGACACGGCGACCGCCATCGATCTGGCCGGCCGTAATGTGCTGGAAGCTGTTCAGACCAGCGTCGATCCGAAAGTCATCGACTGCCCGGATCAACGACGCGGCGGTCGGCAGACACTCGATGGCGTGGCCAAGAACGGGATCCAACTCAAAGCCCGAGCGCGTGTGACGGTGCGAACCAATCTGTCCCAGTTGATTGGCGGTGCCACAGAAGAGACCATCATCGCTCGCGTTGGTGAAGGGATCGTGGCCGCGATCGGTGCCTGCGAGAGCCACAAACTCGTGCTGGCGAATCCCATGTTGATTGCCAAGGCCGTGCTCGACAAGAGCCTCGATTCGCAGACTGCGTTTGAAATTGTTTCGATTGATATCGCCGACATTGAACCGGGCGATAATATCGGCGCCCGACTCCAGGCCGATCAGGCTGAGGCCGATGTGCGGGTGGCTCGAGCGCATGCCGAAGAGCGTCGGGCGCGGGCCGTGGCTCAAGAACAGGAAATGAAGGCCCTGACTGCGGAAAATCGGGCGAAAGTCGTGCTCGCCGAAGCCCAGGTGCCGCTCGCACTGGCAGATGCCTATCGACAGGGACGCCTGCGGGCCGTCGCGTCGTAACGTGCCGCTGCGCTTCCGGCGTTGGCGATTCCCGCTGGTTGCAAGGCAGTGCCCCTGGGTTTGGCTGGCCAGAGCATTTCGAATTCTGCTGGTTGGCGGTGCCCGCGGTGGCCCCCCAAGGATGTGGTCTGTCACCCCCTCGAGAGTTTCGAGTCGGGCTATCGCGCGAGTTGACAGCGCATGAAAAAGCCTCGATGCGGGAACACCGTTCCCAGCATCGAGGCGAACTTCAAGACTGACAAAGTCAGTCGCTTACTTGGCGGCAGCCAGTCGACGTGCGACTTCGTTCCAGTTGATCACGTTGTAGAACGCGGCGATGTAGTCCGGGCGGCGATTCTGATAGTTCAGGTAATAGGCGTGTTCCCAGACGTCGAGCCCGAGAATCGGCGTGCGACCTTCGGAAATCGGACTGTCCTGGTTGGCGGTGCTTTCCACGATCAGCTTGCCCTTGTCGACGGACAGCCAGGCCCAACCGCTTCCGAAACGGGTCGTGGCGGCTTTTGTGAACTGTTCCTTGAAGGTTGCGAAGCTGCCAAACGTGCTCGTAATGGCTTCGCCGATCGTACCTGTCGGTTCGCCACCCCCGCCGGGGGTCATGACGGTCCAGAATAGCGTGTGATTGGCATGCCCGCCGCCGTTGTTGCGGACCACAGTGCGAATTGCTTCCGGAATCGCGGCCAGATTCTTGATCAACTCTTCGACGGGCTTGGCGGCCAGATCGGGATGGGCTTCCAGAGCCGCGTTGACGTTGTTGATGTACGCCTGGTGGTGTTTCGTGTGATGGATTTCCATCGTCCGGGCGTCGATGTGCGGTTCGAGCGCGGTGGGAGCGTACGGTAATGCCGGTAGCGTGTAAGCCATGAAAGTTACTCCTGTTGGAATTCGGGACAAGATTGCCGAGGCAGGCTCTCGCCAGCGTTTGACCGCTTTGGATTCTGGAGCCGCAACTCGAATTTTGACGGCCATCCATCGACTGCCGTGAACATGCTCAGAGCCCTGTTTATACACCCCGCGAGTCAAGATTGCCAAGGTACCGAATTCCTGGAGAGACATTCCGAATCGTTTCCCGTGAGGGGGGCAACCGGTCGTCGATGGCTGCGGCGGCCTTGATTGAAACGAGCATGCCGCTGACCGTGTGGGGGGGGCTGGTTTGGCGGTTGTTTCTGCTCCAGGCAGATCACGACCGGGTGCTGCAACACATCATGAAGCGTGGAAATCGAGGGCTTTTTCTGGACCGAGGGGGCCCACCGGAGGTCGATTTTCCAGGAATGCGCGCGCCGCTTGATTCCCAATTAATTGGCGAGACATTAAGATGCCCGCTCCCGTTCATTTTCGTTTCTTACCGTTCGATTTCCAAAGGAGTCTGGCATGGCCTTGTCCTTTTCATCAGCGCGAAAGCGCGGATTCACTCTGATCGAATTGCTGGTGGTGATAGCCATTATCGCCGTGCTGGTGTCACTCCTCTTGCCCGCCGTCCAGCAGGCTCGCGAAGCCGCGCGTCGTACGCAATGCAAAAACAACTTGAAGCAGATCGGACTGGCGATGGCGAATTACGAAAGTTCGCACGGCCGTTATCCGATTCCGGCGTTTTATTCATTGAAGAATTCGGCAGGTTACGGCGGTTGCCTCACCTCAAACGTCTGGTCGCTGTCCATTCTCCCCGAATTGGATCAGACAAATGCCTTCAACCTGTTCAACTCGAATCTGAGCTGTTTCGATCCGATCAACGTGCAAGCCACGCAGACGATCATCCCCGCGTACCTGTGTCCATCCACCCCGCGTGATGGTACGGGAATCACCTACACGAATCCATTTGTCGTCGCGGGGGGACTGTCCACGGCCCCCTGGATTCTGACCAATGCCGGTGCCATCGATTACATCACGACGAACCAGGTCCAGTCGGCCTTCGTGGATTTTGTGTACAACAAGCAAGGCTCGGCGACGCTGAACGGTTTCGCGGTCGCGGGTAACTCGCTCGGCGGTTCGGTCACAGCGTCCGGCGGCAACGCGCTGATTAACGGCCGCATTCGAGACATTACCGACGGTGCCTCGAATACCCTGATGTGCGGCGAGTTGGCCGGCCGCAACTTGCTGTACCGCCGAGGCAATATCATCGCGACGTCAGACACCGAATCGCTGTGGCAGTCGGTATTTGGCGGTGGTGCCTGGGTTGATCCCGGGAACGGACAATGGAAGTTGTCGGGACGGGCCGCTGACGGAACGGGGATTTTGGGGCCGTGTGTCATTAACTGCTCCAACGCCCGTGTGCGCTTTCAAGATCCGACCCAGTACTCGGCCGGCTTGTATTCGTTCCATTCGGGGGGCGCCCAGGTGCTGCTCTGTGACGGATCGGTACGACTGCTGAGCGAGAACATGAGTGCGACGACGCTGGTGGCTCTGGTGTCGGCCCGTGGTGGCGAAGTCATCGGTGAATATTAATTCTGCGGTGCATTCCGGCGTCGGCTGCCCCTGTACGCACGGTGCAGCCGACGCGGCGCGTCTGTCCCTGTCCGCTGGATCGATCGGTCCGTGCGACCGCTGATTTTGAATTCTCAGGAAAGAGTCGGGTTATTGGATGAAACTGACATTGAGTCGTTGCGTCTCTGCAGTCCTGTTGGCTGCGGGGCTGTCGGGATGTTCGGGAGAAGAGCGCGATTTTGGTCCCCAGTACGATACGACCTCTCTGACGGGAATCGTGCAGGTCGACAGCAAACCGGCATTGGGGGTCACCGTGGAATGTTATCCTGAACCCGGCTCTTCAGAGCTCAAAGCTCCCCTGACGACGATGACAAATGAGGCAGGGGAATTCTCGTTCGGTCTGTACGAAAAAGGGGGAGGAGTTCCGGCTGGAAAATACCGCCTGGTTTTCCGCTGGGAACTGCTCGAGAACGCCATGAAAGATAAATTGAATGGCGCGTATGCGAATCCCCAGGAGTCGAAGTTCGCTGTCAACGTCGTGGATGGCGAGCCTGTCGATCTGGGGGTTGTCGAACTTTCGACGGGACAATCATCGCAATAACCTGATAGTCGACTGGTCCGTGAGATTGACTGATTCGTTGCGGCCAATCCGCACGGGCCAGGTTGTATTCTGCTGAAAGACTGGGGATGTTCTGTATGCTGCGTTCCAAGCTGTTGCTGGTTTTGTGTGGTGTTCTGTGCTTCTGGCAGGCGTCAGATCGGGCATTCGCCGAAGAACAGCCTGTTGACTATCGGGCGATCGAAGATGTCGTCTACGGTCATAAAGATGGACTGGCACTCACGCTGGACATCTTAAAGCCGGTCGAAAACCCGAAGCCCATTGGACTGATTCTTGTCTCCAGCGGCAGTTGGCATTCCAGAAAGTCCGATGTCTTTGAAGAAGAAGATCGCCGTCGCCGGACTGATCATTGGACCCAGGGATTGCTCAAGGGGGGCTACACCCTGTTCGTCGTCCGTCACGGCAGCAGTCCGCGGTATTCGGTTCCAGAAATGATTCCGGATATGAATCGTGCGGTCCGCTATGTACGATCCGTGGCAAAAGAACATGGAGTCTCGGCGGATCACCTCGGGATTACCAGCGGATCTTCGGGCGGACATCTGTCTTTGATGGCGGCGTTGACCGGCGACGACGGCAAACCGGATTCCAAGGACCCGGTCGAGCAGTTCAGCAGTCGCGTGCAGTGTGTTGTGGCCTGGTTTCCGCCAACGGATCTGATCAATTGGGGGATTCCGGGAGGTTATAAGACAATCGAAACGATTCGGCCCGGTTTGTTCAAGCGGATGTTCGGCGAGATTCAGAATCTGGAGGAGCAACTCAAGTCGATTTCGCCCATCTATTTCGTGCAGAAAGATTCGCCCCCGCTGCTGCTGATCCATGGTGATCGCGACACGACGGTGCCTTTACAGCAGTCCGAGATTCTGAAGAACAAGTACGCCGACCTGAAACTGCCGGTCAAGCTGGTTGTCCATCCCGGCGGAGGCCATAGTTCCTGGCCGGGAATCATGGAGAACTATCCCGCCGTCTGGGGTTGGTTCGATCAGCACTTGCAGAAATAGAGTGCTGCGGTCGTGGTGTGAATTGGGGGATTCCCGACGGTCTGGCCGTGACCGGTGGCCAAATCACTTGCCGAGCATGCGTGACCGGACGATGCCCTCAATCTCGGTGACGACCTGTTCGAATTCGCGGTCGGACGTATCAATCAGGATCGCGTCCGGGGCGGGTTTGAGCGCACCGAACTCCCGCGTTTCGTCACGCTGGTCGCGACCCGTCTGCTGATTCAGAATCTCTTCCAGTGCCACGTGTTCGCCATTGCGGGCCAGATCTTTCTGTCGTCGAATGGCCCGCTGTTGCGGGCTGGCGGTCAGAAAAAACTTGCATTCGGCCTGTGGAAAGGCGATGGTCCCCTGATCACGTCCTTCGGTCACGACGTTCGCCGTGCCAGCCAACTGTCGTTGCAGTTCAATCAGAAACGCGCGGACGGCATTGTTGGCCGCGATATGGCGGGATTCGTTGGTGACGGTCGACATGCGGATTTCGGAAGTCACATCGCGGCCATTCACGAAGACCTGTCCCCCCTGGAATTCAAACGTCGCGCTTTGAGCCGCGGCTGCCACCAGTTCCTGATTCTGCAGGTCGATGCCTCGATCCAGACACAACCAGGTCACGGCTCGATACATCGCTCCGGTGTCCAGAAACTGAAAGCTGAGTCGTTCGGCGACCTTCCTGGCAGTTGTGCTTTTCCCGGCGCCGGCCGGTCCATCGATGGTTACGATCATGATCAGGTAAAATGAATCTCCACGTCGGCGATTTCAAACGCCGTCAAATCGACGAGGACGGCATCCCCGTCGAGCGACAACTCGCAAATGGTGCGGCCGTTGAAGTCACGCTGTCGGGCTCTGACGGGCGTGCGAAAACACCGCAGCCTGGCGCGGACCGGTCGGCCCTCGGTCTCGACAAGTCGGACCGCGCATCCGCAACCGCCGGTCGTGGGTGATGGCAGTTGCGCCGGTGCGGACGAATCAGGTTCGGCGGCGGGCTCGCTCAGCAGCGGCAAGAGCTGTGTTAATTGGACCTGGCGCGTTGCCAGGTGGAAGAACCAGCCGGTTGTGCCACTGCGCGGGGGGCCTTTCTGGGTCGGCACGACCATCGCGGGTGTCAGCGTGTCGAGCGCGACCTGCATCGGGTAGTCCTGATCGAACGCGATGACAAAGCGGAACTTTCGCTGCGATTCACGTTGTACGACGAGAATCGTGTCGACCATTCGCGGGCCGGTCTTGCGATGAAACGGCAATCCCGGGGCAACGATTGTCGTGCGTTCCGACGGAGTGGCAATCTCCAGGTAGTGCAGACTTTCAATGCGTTCTTCAGCGGTCTCACTGGCACTCATCATGGCCGAACGTGTGAGCGAAGCGGTTTCATCATGCCAGGCAAAGCGTGAGGTGAAATAGTTGTGCCACGGTTCGCCGTCCGGCATTTGCTGAATATCGAATTCACATTCGACTTCGACGCACGGACGGCCGCGCCAGACTCTCACGGTTTGGCGGAAGCCCGCGAGTTTCGTGCCGTGAGCCTGGTCGATGATTTCACCCGTCGTGGTGATCTCGCCTACAGCCGGTCCGGAACTGGTGATCTCCGAGGTGAGCACCCGGGCTTCAGCATATTGCGACTTGATCTGCTCGGGTCCCTCAGGCGTTTGGACCGTCAAGTTTCGTTCACGTGTGAACCGGTAATTGAGTTGTTGACTGAGCCGATTGGGACTGCGGCCATACCCCTTAATCTTGGCGATTCCTCCGGTCGTCTCATTGAGATGGACTTCGAAGAATTCATTTCGCAGCAACAAGGGGCTGGCGAGGGCCGTCTCGGGATCGGCTTTCGGCGGCGAGCCCGAGGCGGCGGGCACCCACGCGAATCCCGAGCCGGGTACATCAACCGTCAGTGCGTGGTGTGCGCCGTCCCATTGCACCCACGAATTCTCCCCGGCCGGCTGGGGCAGGGGCCCCGCCGGATCCAGGTGGACACTGACGATTCGCCGAAAGGGGAGAGTGTTGCAGATCAAATAGCCCGGTTGGTCTCCGGCACCCGTCACAATCAATTTGGCCAGGGCGGCGGCGGAATCGGTCTGGAACTTACTGACTCGCGAATCAACCTTCTCGGCTGCTTCGGCGGCAGGGTTGTCCCCCAGTAATTCCAGATCCTGTTCGAGGCCCTGACTGATGTGTGGATCGGGCGCGGCTCCCGTCAAGACCCGTCGCAGGCTGGTCATCCAGACCGCGGCGTCAAAGCGGGCTCGTCGCTCGAGATGTTTCTGGTAACGGCTGATCGAATTGTCTTCTTCTCGCGCGACGGACTGAAACAGGTACGGGGTGAGATATTCACCAGGCCGATAGTTGGCGTGCCGCGTGGGGTGATCGGTTCGTTCAAAAAACTCGGAAAATGTGACGAATCGGCCGAGGACGGGCGCGTACGTGTGAATTCGTCTGAGATCCTCAAAAAACGGGGATTGAACTTCAGGCCAGCGGGCGAACGAAACGGCGGCCACATGGTCGTTATCCATCGACTCTGACATGCGGTCGGGGAATTTCAGATAGCTGACCGTTGCGTCTGCCGCCAGCGGAATTCGCGACCACGCGTCGATGGACGTACCGCCCAGCCCTTCCCAGCGAAACTTTGTGTGCTCGGAGTCGGGGTAAATGCCGTCGTCGAGGACGACATGCAGGGCCCCTTCGTAGCCCGCTTTTTTCAACAATTGGGGCAGCAATGGAAAGACGCCGTAACGCCGTCGTCCCCAGACTTTCGGCTGCTTGTCGAAATGATTCAAAGCCCGGCGATTTGATTCTGTGAGTTGCCAGAGTACCGACGAGAGTGGCAGCAGGGGCAATGGCCGCTCACACAAATCACCACAGACAAGGTCTGCGGACCCGCGCTGGCAGGCTTCACGCAGCAGGGCCTGTACTTCCGGGGCACTGCGGGCAATTTCTTCCAGATCCTGGGCAGACGCCAGGACGCTCATGGGTTTGAGATTCAGAAGCGAACTGCGCAAGTGCTCGTCAGCCAGTCGCGGGATGACCAGGCATAAATCGAGCAGGTAGCAGTCCACCGGGTAGAACCGCTCACGGGCTTCGGCGAGCGCATCGAAACAGGCCCGCAGGCGCGTCTGGGCCGTTTCGAGATCTCGGGCCTGCGCCGCTTCTGCCGCGGCGACCGCTTCCCTCTGCAGGTGAACTTCGTCGAGATTGCTGAAGTGCCGCATCTTGCGAGTCAGTAATTCAATCTGCAGGTAGCAGAAACCCAGTGCCAGAAAATCAGCGACCAGTTCGGGGTCAGCGGCACTGGCGGCATCACCGAGGGGTGCTGTTGCCGCCCGCACGATTTCAGCCCGGTCAGACAGCTCACGGATGACGACGCAGCCCTCATTGGCGACCCGATCGGCCCAGCCGGCCGGGATCCAGGTCTCGCAGGTGCGAGGCACGAAAATGATCCGCTTTTGCTGGGAGTCGGGAGGATCATCGGCCCGATGCCAGCGCGGCAAGACCTTGGTTTCCGCCAACAGTGCCGGATGCCAGGCGACCGCAAACGAGTTGAGCAAAGACGCACCGTCCACATCCCCGAGTTCGACCGGGAAGTCTTCGAGACTGTGGCTGGGAATCAAAATGATGATGTCTTGATAGGGCATGGCAGCGTTAGTTTAGCGGAGCCGGAACAAATTCCGAAGTGACGGCCCGGGCTGATCCAAATCGCGTGCAGGACGCGCCGGTTGATCGGGTTGACGCGGCAGGCCTCGTTTTCACTCTTAGGATCGAGCGTCAGGGCCCTGCATTGCGGGGGCAATCCGTCGACAGGGGCAATCGACCTCTGGGCCCAGAGGCAATCGTCAGGCCATCAGGCCGGTTACGGGCCGACCAGCGGCAATGGGCAACGGACGATTCAGACGATCATGGATCTCGGTGGCGGGGTCAATTCCCAACAGTGCGAACATCGTGGCGGCCAGATCTTCGATCGGCACACCATCGCGGTCAGGATACGCACCCTGCTTGTCCGAACGACCATGGACATATCCGCGTTTCGCGCCGCCGCCAGCCAGCAGGGCTGTGTAACACTGCGGCCAGTGATCCCGGCTGGTTTGCGAATTGAGTTTCGGCGTTCGGCCGAATTCTCCCATCCAGACCACCAGGGTCGAATCGAGCAGTCCCCGTTCGTCGAGATCATTCAGAAAGACCGGAAGTGTCTGATCGGTAAGGGGCAGATGCCGGGCTTTCAGGATGGGGTACATGAACGTGTTGTTGAAACCATGTGTGTCCCAACCGCCATCGGTGGTGCTTTGCCCGCCGATATTCGATGAGAAATAGACGTTGATGAATTTGACGCCAGCCTCCACCAGCCGACGTGCGAGCAGGCAACTCTGGCCATAGGTCGTGCGGCCGTATCTGCGGCGGATGTCTTCTGGTTCGGCCGAGAGATCAAACGCCTGACGCACCGCGGGTGAACTCAGCATCGACAGCGTACGATCGTAGTAAGCGTTGAGTCCGGAAATCGTGGCATTCTGTTCCGCAGCGGCCGTCTGGCGATCGATCAGCTTCTGAATTTCACGTCGCTTTTCCAGGCGTTCAACGGAGAGATTTCCCGGAAGACTCAATTCCGGGAGCTTGAAATTGGATCGGTTCGGATCCTCGGTGATCAGCAGCGGGTCGTGCTTTTTGCCAAGAAAACTGGCATGCTGGCCCGGAGTAATCGCTCCGTCCCGAATCACATACGGGTAAGCGACGAAAGTCGGTACGCTGTCTGTCCGGGGGGCCAGGGCGTCGACGACCGACCCATAGGCCGGAAACAATTCGACAGAATCTCGCAGGCGAATGTCGTCCAGCGGAGGCGCGTGTCCGGTCAACGCATAATACGAGGCCGAGTTATGGTTCTTCATCGTGTGATAGACCGTTCTGACGACAGTCAGTTTGTCCATCACCTTGGCCGTTTCAGGAAGCTGGTCGCAGATGTCCAGTCCCGGGACACTCGTCGAAATCTGTCCAAACTGGCTGCGGATGCCGTCAGGAGCCTCGGGCTTCATGTCAAACGTGTCAACATGACTCGGGCCGCCGAATTGATACAGAAAAACGACCGACCTGGCTTTGGCCGCTCGCAGGCTTTTCTGTTCTTCGGCCTGTAAGAGAGCCGGCAGAGACAGCCCCAGAAAGCCCGTCCCGCCGGCCTTCAGCGCGAAACGTCGGCCGACGGGTGTTTGTGTGAGAGCGCGTCGTGTGATGTCGTGGGTCATGTTACCACCGAAACAGAAATTCCCGGGCATTCATCAATGCCCACATCACGTCTTCAAGACCTGGTCGCGGATCGGTCTGCGAATTGACATGCGTCAGGGCCGCCTGCCGTTCTTCGGGTGTTGGCCCGCGGCTGAGTGACACCCAGAACAGTTCATCGATGATCTCGGCACTCGATCGGGACGCTGCCAGCATTTGCCCCAGGCGATTATCCGGGCGGCGGATCAGTTCCAGAATGAAAGGTCCATTCACGCTGCGCAACGTCTGGCTGAGGGTGGCTTCATGCGATCGCTCGCATTCACAGGCCTGCAGCCTGGGTGGCTTGCCAAATTCCTGCAGAAATTCGTCGGCCAGTGTCGATCGCAATTCCCGATCGCGGTCACGGGCGGCCGGAACACCCGCCAGTTCCACTGCCCGAGTTCCTGCAGGATAGCCGGCGAACTTCAGGGGTACGCCGGCAATCCGGGCCCAGGCATCAGCCCGCAGTTCGGCGGTCAGCATCTGGACCTGGGCATGGGAAAACTGTGCCTCATCCTCGCGATTCCCGGCGTTGGCCAGGGCAGACGACTGGTAGACCTGTGAATTCATGATGGTTCGAATCACAGGTTTCAGACGAAACTGTTGCGAAACCAGTTCTGCCGACAACGCCTTGAGCAATTCCGGATTCGACGGTGGATTGGTCGCCCGAAAGTCATCAATCGGATCGACGATTCCCTGCCCGATGAGCTGGAACCAGATTCGATTCGCCAGGGTTTCGACAAACAAGGTGTTCTGTGCACTGGCGAGCCAATCGGCGAGTGCCAGCAGACGGTCGGTGGCTGGCGGCAGTTCCGCGAGATTGTCCCCCAGAAATCGGGCTTTGGCCGGTTGATTGGTGCGGGGATTGGTCACGTCTCCCTGGCGGGCCATCACGACAATCTGCTCGCCATCGAATTCGTGGGAATCGTTGGTGTCGCGGCGACGATTTTCCAGGATTCGGTAGTCCACGCGCGCAAACAAATTAGCCCAGTTGTAGTAGTCGTCCTGCGTCCAGCGGTCGAAGGGATGGCTATGGCACCGCGCGCATTGCAGGCGAACGCCCAGAAAGACCTGGGCCGTCGATTCGGCCCGCATGAACGGTTCCCGCATCGCCCGATAGTAATTGGAAGCGGGGTCTCGGTACGTACTGCCTCTCGAGGCGATCAATTCTCGTGCAAATTGATCGAGCGGTTTGTCCTGGGCCAGGCTGCTGCGTATCCAGCCATGAAACGCCTGCACCCCTTTCCGATCGAGGGTCTTTTCTTCCACGCGCAGCAGATCACTCCACTTCAGCGCCCACGTGTCGGCGAATTCGGGCCGTTCCAGCAGGTCATCAATCAGCCGGGCTCGTTTGTCAGATCGGTTGTCGTTAATGAACTGCCGCGCTTCTTCAGCCGTCGGCAGGGCCCCCACGATGTCGAAGTACGCACGACGCAGGAAGATCGTGTCGGAACTGCGAGGCGAGGGATTGATTCGTAACTCTTTGAGTCGCTGGTAGACCAGTTCATCGATGAAGTTCGTCGGCACGGGACCTGCCCACTGAAAATCTGGTCGGGCGGGGACAAACGCCAGGCTGACAGCGACCTGTTGGTCCAGATAGCGGACAACCACAGTGGTTGTGCCCGTTGCCCGTCGCTGAATCAAACCATCATGTCCCGGTTCCGCGATGGGATTGGAGAGTTCATAGACGGCCAGACTCTTCACGTCGCGCTGGCTGCCATCGGAAAAGCTGGCAGTGACCGAAAGTTGCACACTTTCGGCGGGTTCGACCAGAACCGCACTGCGAGGTTCGACCTGCAGGGCCAAAAGTTTCGGAGGGGTATCCGAGGGGGCTCCACTCGCAATCCAGCGACGTAAAATCTGATATTCGAGCGACTGCGGAGTAAATCGCCGCGCCCCCAGATGGGGGGTCGACATCGTGGCCTTCAGCAGCACCAGACTGGCGTCTGGATCCAGAACGTTGATGCGTCGGCCTTCAAGATCGCGCGAGAGCGTTTCGTAATCCCACGCCGGGTCTTCACCCCGAAGACTGAGTTTAAAGCCCCCTTTTCCATTCTTGTTGCCGTGGCAGACACCCATGTTGCAGCCCGATTTCGATAGCACCGCCATGACGTCCGTGCGAAAGGAAACGCCGGTGGGCGTTGCGGAAGGTGCGTCATTCGCCTGGCCCGACGTCTGCATCCCGAGCGACAGGCACCACAAGAGCAGGAGCAAACTCGCCTTTCGGCGCTGTCTCGGCTTGCTCAACGGCTTGGATCGAAAGTCGTTCATGTAATCCACGTTAGGTGATGCGCGGATTGCTGTCCAGAACGGTGTTGCCTCTGCCCCTGAATTGACTCAGGATGATAGGCGAACATCGGCGAATGTCGATGGCCCGCTGTCGGGGGCGGTAAGGTTTTTTGTTCCGTCATTGTGTCCGGAACCGGCGGGACAGAGTCGGGGACCTGGCCACCATAAACTCACGCGTGATGGGCCAAATCGATGTGGCCACGTGTCACGAATCCCAATCATCGTTTTTTGATGTTTCGTTGTTCCAGTGCCACGAAAGAGCTTGATCCCCAGTGGGCGTTCAATCATCGTCCCCAGACGGCCCCGCTTCAGTCGGAATCGTGGAAACCGGAGCGGTGGCATCGTCTGCCTGGTCGTCATTCAAGATGGGCTTTGTGGCGTCAATTCCCAGGGCGGCAACTCCCGCCAGCACAAAATTCCCGGCACAGACCATGAACATGAGATTCCAGTCGGCGAATGTGGGTTTTGGTCCCAGCACCAGGTCGTAGAGTGGGGGAGCGACCGCCGCGCCCAGATTTCCCCACATGTTGCCCCATCCCAGAATGGCCCCCACGTGCTTGCCCCCGACGTCCTGCATGAAAGCCCATGTGGCGCTCACCCCCAGGTCGACAAAGAAGAACCCCAGGCAGAATGCCAGGGTTGCCGGCCAGGGAGTATCGATCCATAAACAGGCAAGGTAGGTAGCCGCTGCCAGGAATCGAGTGGCAATCATCGGGATCGCTCGCCCGACTCTGAGTCCCGCAGCGCGGACGAGAATGTCGGTGAGCCATCCCCCCAGCAACATGCCGGCGATGCCCCCGACCGCCGGAATCGCGGTCATGACACTGCGTTCCAGGATCGGTACCTGATAGACCTCTGCCAGATACCGCGGAAAAAAGGTCACGAAAAAGACCCAGGCGACGTTGGTGCCGAACTGGGAAATCGATGAGCCCCACAGACTGGCGCTGCGGAGCATGGCCCTCCAGGGTAAGGGGGGCGTTTTCACAGGGCCGGCGAGCACCGGTTTGTGTGCCTCGATCAACGTCTGTTCGGCGGGATTGCACCAGGGATGTTCCGCGGGGGAGTTGCGGTAGGCCAGCCAGAAAACTGCACCCACCAACAGTCCCACCAGTCCGTACAAAATCAGTACGGGGCGCCAGCCTCGCACGTAGAGTTTGCCCAATTCTTTCGCGAACACTCCTTCCAGAAACAAGCGGTTCAAGCGGGTCGTTTCCGATTCTGTCAGCGATTCCCCTGACAGACGCCGTTTTTGGAGTTGTTGTGCCTCACGCTCGGCGTTCTTCAGTCGGGCGAAATCATCGGCGCGAAACAGATCATGGAAGGTGAGCCACCCATTGAGACCGTGTGCCAGATCGTTCAAGTCGGTTTCGGTGCAAACCGGCTGTTCCGCCTTAGTCGCAGCGACTTGGCTTTTGCCTGGCTGTGATGATTGGCCCTGCGATTCCTGAAGCGCTTGTTGTGCTGTCCGAAACTCACGGACGCGACGTCCATAGTCAAGGACTGTGGCTTGTGTCGTGGCCGGCAGTCGATTGAAAAGTCGTTGCTCAATCGGCCGTTGAGAGGGTTCGGCCGCCTCGTCGTCCTCATTCAGCGGTGCCGAGAGCCGTTCGCACAGCGCTGGCCCGTCGAGAATGGCCCGGGGCGTAAATTCTGCGGGCGTTGAAAGGGGGACAAAAACGACCATCAGGTAGGCTGTCAGTATCGGGGCGATCACGGCACCCAGGCGTCCGCCCAGTGCGACCAACCCACTGGCCCGTCCGCGATTCGAAAAGGGGACCCAGCGACTGAGTATTGAACCTGCCGTGGGATAGGCTCCCGCCTGGCCGAGGCCACAGCCCAGTCGCATCACCAGGAGGACGCCGAATGTGCTGGCGCATCCGATCATGGCCGTGAAAAACGACCA
>JAFEBR010000444.1 GCA_018242565.1 Planctomycetota bacterium
ATGTGATTCGCGCCTTCAATCGCGATACTCCCTACGACCGCTTCCTGCTCGAACAACTGGCTGGCGATGAGTTGTTTCCGGAAGATGCGAATGCCCAGGTCGCCACCGGTTATACTCTGCTGTGGCCCGATGAGAGCAACGCTTCCAACATTTTGTTGGCCCGGCAGGACTCCCTCAACGACCTGACGGCCAACATTGGCTCAGTGTTTTTGGGGGCCTCAATTGGTTGTGCTCAATGCCATGACCATAAGTTCGATCCGCTGCTGCAGGTCGATTTCTATCGGTTGCAGGCCTTCTTTTCGGGAATCATTCGTAACGACCGGGCTCCCGTGGGAACGCCCGCCCAACTCGCGGCCTATCACGAGCAACTCGAGAGCTGGAAAGCCGAGACGGCAGATCTGCGAAACGAATTGCATCAGTTGGAATTCGTGGCGCGGGTCAAGGCGGCTGGTGATCGGCGGATGAAATTTCCCGCCGTGGTGCTGGAGGCAATCGACACCCCCCCGGAATACCGCACGACCTACCAGCGGCAGTTGGCGTACTGGTCGGAACGTCAGATGGAAATCAATGAAACCGGTGTGGCCTCGCATCTCTCGGACGAACAGAAACGCCGCCGTCAGCAATTGCGCGACCAGTTGAAGGAGCGTGAACGCAGCAAACCCCGGCCTCCCGCCGAGGAAACCGGAATGATCGTGGGGGAACTGCACGCTGTCCCTCCCCCCACCTATCGCCTGGCGGCCGGCTCTTACGACAAACCTCTCGAAGAAGTCACGCCAGGATTTCTGTCGGTCTTGTTTCCGTCGGGAGCCAACTCCGCGGATGTGACCGCTCCCTCGGCCCACAGTTCCGGCCGTCGGACCGCGCTGGCTCGCTGGCTGGTCGACCAGGCCAATCCGTTGCCCGCCCGTGTGATTGTGAATCGGATCTGGCAGGGGCATTTCGGACGCGGCATCGTTGACAACGCCAACGACTTTGGCAACCAGACCCCTCCGCCATCGCATCCGGAACTGCTCGACTGGCTGGCCTGGAATTTCGCGACCGTTATCGAGTCTGAGCGGGGCTCAGACAATACAGGCGCCAGTCGGCCGGCCGACTTTCCCATGTCGTGGCGCATCAAGTCGCTTCATCGTTTGCTCATGACGTCGCAGGCCTATCGTCAATCCACCGCCCGGGGTACCGATGCACTGGCCTTGGCGGGCGCATCGGCTGATCCGGGCAATCGTCTGTATTGGCATTTCGAACGCCATCGCTTAACCGCCGAGTCGATCCGCGACGCATTCCTCGCCGTAGCCGGCCGCCTCGAAGGTTCGCTGCATGGCCCCAGCGTGTTTCCGGAATTGCCCCCCGATTTCAGCAAACGCGAGGCTTGGAAAGCATCGGCTCTGCCGGCCGAGCGATCGCGCCGCTCGATTTACGTGCACGCGAAACGGAACTTGCCCTATCCCCTGCTTGAAGCCTTTGATCTGCCGGATATGCACGAAAGCTGTGCCCGGCGGTCACAGACGACGGTCGCTCCTCAGGCCTTGATGCTGCTCAACAGCGAAATCGTGCTGGAGTTTGCACAAGCGTTCGCCGGTCAACTGCTGGCCGAGAACCCGCAGGCCGAACTTTCCGTATTAGTCCATCAGGCGTATCAACGCGCCTTCGGACGCGACGCCACCGAAGACGAAGTCGACGGGGCCCAACGATTCATTGCGCGACAGCAGGCCCTGTTGGAACTCGAACGGGCCCCCGGGCGCCCGTTGTTGCTGCCTCGCAACTTTCCGAAATTCCTTGATCCGTCATTGGCCGCGGCCATTACCGATTTCTGTCATGCGCTGATGAATTCCAATGAATTCATCTATGTGGATTGACCATTGCCGCAGTGCCGACGCCGCGGTGAGGTGATCGGTTGAAAATGCCGACCTTTTCTGGGTGTGCGTCTGTCGGCCGGCGCCTACACGCCGAGAGCGACAGATTCTCGAGGGCGTCAACGCTCCTGGACGAGCAGGCGAGATGGGCAGCGCAGCGGAGTGCTTTGGGGCGCTCGTCGTGGTCCGGTCGCCCAGGTCCGCCGAAAGACTCGGCCCATTCGTCGACAGATTCAAGAGGGTTGATCGACGTTTTGAGCCCCGCCATTCTCCAATGCGGCAGCACTCGCCGCGGTGTGATCGCCTGCGGCTATTTTCCCGGCCAGAGTGAGGCGAAAATGGTTGCCGTGACTGCGGCG
>JAFEBR010000445.1 GCA_018242565.1 Planctomycetota bacterium
CGGCCACCCGTGTATTTGTGCAGGCTTGTCACCGAGGCCCTTGACAGAAGCTCATTCCAGGCTCCCTGAGGAAAAACGGTAACCGATCGTTGGCCCGGGTCGTCATCATGGTATCCGGCTGTCGCGACCCCAATACCTCGGAAAACAAGAAATCCGACACGTTCCAGTGGATCGGGGTCGAAGCTCAAGAACAGCGAGTTCGGATCTGGGTGATCATCTGGTGTCCAGATCACCTTGCCTTGAACGGACAGGCGAAACTGTCCCGGGCAAAATCCAAAATGGTTGACACAATGGCTGTCATCGTAGCCGACGCAAATCTCGAAACATGGGCCCCAGTTCTCGGACTTTCCGCTGGATAGACTCGGCTGTCCGAGAGTCGAGATCACACTCGCGCGGTCTACCCCAAATCGCAGGGGCAAAGCTCCCTCGTAGGGTTGGATATCGAAATCTGTCATAACCAATTGCGTTCGATTTACATGTAGGGGAGCTTGAACATCCATGACGATATCCGAATGGTTGCTGCCTGCGAAGCTGTGGATGCATCGTGCGACGGTGTCGTCCGGTCGAGGTTTGGTCCCGATTGCCAAGTACAACAGCGGAGCCCGCACGAATACACTTCTCTCTGGACGTCTCGGACGCCCCCTGTTGTCGCTGCGCGGCCACGCGCGGAACGCGACCCATTCTCAATGCACGCCGATGCGAAGGCCCGCACGCGTCAGCGTTTGTCGTCCGTGCGAAGTGCCGGGCGGGCTTGATCGATGAGGATCTGCAATTGAATACGTTCCCAGGCATCACCGGCCTGAAGGCCGGCTTCGGCTTTGGTGAGTGCTTCCGTGGCCGCAGATTGATCGCCCAGGGCCGTGTGCACGAGTGCAGTCCAGGCCCACGGGGCAGGATCGACCGACTCCTGGGGAGCGATCTGCAGCGCCTGCTGCAACACGACGAGCGCGGCGGCGTGCTGTTGGGCGCGGAACTGCAGCGCCCCTTTGATGGTCAGCCAACTCGCGAGAATCCGACGCATCATGGTGCGCTCGTCGCCGCTGGCGGTTTGTTCCCGAGATTCCAGCCTGCGAATGCCGGGCTCGATCCGTTCCAGCGGGCCCGACCAGTCGGCGAGCGTATCTGCCGACAAGACGCACAATTCGAGAACGTTCGCCACCTGGCTGAACTCAGCCCGGGCGGGCAAGCCGCGCCAGAGGGAATTGGCCAGTGTGGCGCTTTCCGATCGGTTGCCGGCCCTGAGTTCCACCAGCAGTTTTCGTCGTGACTGGTTGAAATCGAGAACCTGGCCTGCGAACGCCGTCCGCAGCAGATCCGTGACCTCGTCCCAACGGCCATCATTGGCCCAGAGATCGGCGACTGTTTCGACGAAATCGATGCGTTGCAGGCCGCCCCGGCGTAAGGCCTCGCGCAGGTCGGCATCGCGCCGGTCACGATCGCCCGTTTGCGCATAGACGTCTGCCCGATCGGCCAGCACTTCCCACGCTGGATGCTCGCGATTGGCCAGTCGATCGAAGTACCAGAGCGCCTCGTCCCATTGTTTGTGACCGAGGGCCAGTTCGCCTTGGAGGTGATAGAAGTGATCGGTGGATTCATGCGGCGGAGAGCGATCGGCCGCGGCGTCGGCCAATTGCCGTTGCTGATCGCGGGCCGGCCCCGCGGGCAAGCGGCCGGCTACGCGCACGTGCAGCGCGGCGATTTGCGCTGAAACCAGGGGCTCGTGCGGAACTAGCTGCGCCAATCGGGTCAAGTGGTACAATTCACCGCGGTCACTGCCGACTTCAGAGGCATGCCGTGCTCGTTCGCGATGCCAGTCGGCGAGATCGTCCGAGGGTTCCGCCAGGGCAGGATCAGGGGCGGGCCAGCGTTGTTGAAACGTGCGACAGGCTTGCTGCCAGTCTTCGAGCGGCAGCAGCACCAGTTCTTCCTGGTCGAGGCGGCGGCCGGTGCGGGTGTGCAGCCAGGCTTCAAAACGGTCTGGGTCGTCGGCCACTGGTTGAGGCATGGGGCGCCTGTCAATTCGTTCGGGGCCAGAAAGTGTCAGCACCGATTGTTGATCAACACTGAAGAGGGGGCATTCCGGGAAAGAATGCAGGATCGGTCCCACCGGCCAGCCGCTGTCGGCATCGAACAGCATCCAGCCCGACGCCGTCCTGATAGCGAGGAATTGATTGTCTGTGCTGTAAAGGCATCCGTCTGATTCATCACGCAGGATCACCGCGCCGACATGCGCACCGGTGCGGGTGTCAAACTGCTGCACTCCCCGCATGGAAAAAATCACGGCGAGTCGGGAGCCGTCGCTGCTCAAATACTCAGAATAGAAATACCCATGGCTCCACTCCGGGCGTCCCGTCGACCAGGGGCCGCCGCGGTCTTCGAGACCATCGGCCGAGAGACGCCAGAGGCCCAACTCGCCGTGGTGTTTCACGACCCATTCGTCGTCATTCCAGCGCACTGACGGTGCCGCGGTGCCGGGCGTGGGACGGAAAGGTGTCAGTGGTTCGCCTGTCGTCACATTCCAGAAGCGCAGACCGGCCCCGACCCCGGGCCACCCCGTCTGGGCACATGCGACAAGTCGTTCACTGTCGGGATGGAAATGTAACCCGCTGATGCAAGTCGTTTCGGGAAGATGATGGCGCAGGTTTAAGGACGGGACGTCGAGGATGAACGTGCCCGCGACAGCCTCGACGGCGAGTGTTTTGCCATCGGGACTGAAGGCGAGAGAATTGATCAATTTCGTACCGAACCAGTGCCGCAGGTGCCGGCCGGTCTGGCCGTCTCGCAGAACGAGCAGTGGCAGGCCCCGTGCCTGTGCGGTGGCCGTGGCGAGGTAGCGACCGGCTGGACTGAAAGCGACATTGACGATCTCGGGCTGTCGCAAGGGGGGGCCCCGCATTTGTCCCGTCTGCAGGTCCACGAGGGCGGCGGTATCGGCGGTTTCCCAGGTCAGCAGCACCCGCGTTCCGTCGGGAGATGGTAGAATGGACGCACGCCCCGTCTGGGAACGGGCTCGCGGATTGGATGTGGCCGACGACTGGGGGCGGCACAGACTGTAATCCCAGACTCGCACGGTGCCCGCTGGATCACTGACGATGAGCAGGCGTCCGTCAGGGAAATCGTAGCTAAACCCATATTCCAGATGGTCGCTTCCGAACTGCTGTCCGGTGGCGACATCGTAGAACCGCAAAGTGTCGCGGTCGCGTGCCCGCAAGAGCAGGCCATCGGCGGAAACCGAAAAGGTCGTGGGGCGGCGCATTTGCCAGAGCGGCCCGGACCGCTGCTCCGTTTTGAGATTCCAATGCTGAATGGATTGATATGTGGCATCGTGGATATTTTCCGGCCGGCTGGTACGGGCGTCGATACGGGTTTCGATCTGAATCGCCCGCAGGCCGTCGTAACTGATTAATGGATGAGTCCCACCGACCAGAGACAATTCGAGTGGCTGCCCCGTGGTGAGATCAAGCAGTTGAAATTTCTGTTCTGGTTCGCCTTCAGGCGGAAACAGCAACGCGACCGGTGTGCGATCGGCGATGCGAGTCACCAGCAGGTGATGCGCAAGCCGTTCCGGCAGTCGGACGGGTAACACATCACCCCGAGCGAGGTCACAGAATTCGATGTCGTTCTCCTGGGGACGATGATTCCAGAAGAGATCGGTCTGGTATAGAAATTGTCCCCGTGTCGGGGCGACCCGCGGCCAGTTGACATCCAGAAGCTGACGATTCGTCTCGCGGTCAAATACAGTTACGGGTTCCCCCTCGTGGCCGAACACAATCCAGCGACCATCCGGGCTCACGCTGTTGATGGGGGCCTTGAGGGCGAACGAGGTTCCGGCCAGCGTTCCGGTGGCGATGTCCCAGCCAGCAATGGTTTGGGGCTCGCGGCCTTCCGCCAAGATGGTTCGCCCTTCCGCGTCTCCCAGAAACCCATGCCAGGCCGGTGCCTTAGGCATCCGAAACGCGTGTCGCAGGCGGGGCACCTGCCGGCTCCAGACAGCGAGATTCATGCGAATCACCCGCCGGAATGCGACATCGTCGGCTGGTGCCTGGCGCCAAGCCCGCAGCATCAGGAACAGCGCCTGGTCGATGACCCCCGCCTCAGCCTTTTCGAGACCCAGTCGAAAGGTCAATGTCGCGGCTTGTTGTTGGGCGGCTCTGGTGGCAGCCTGCGCCCGGATCCGCTCTTCGACGGCGAGTTGTTCCGAGGCCCGCGCCTGATTTTTTCGCGCCTCGGCGTCGTTTCGGGCCAGGAGGGCCAGCGATTCCTGTTGTTTTGCCTTGTGGGCCTCGGCACTGGCCTGGAGGGCAAAAAGAGCGGAAATGCCCAACCCGACCAGCAGAACCAGGGCGATCGACGCGAGCAGACCGGCGACCAATGGATTACGGCGACCCCACATCCATGCCCGTTCAACCCGGCTGACCGGTCGGGCGGAAATCGGTTCGCCGGCTAAGAACCGCCCCAAGTCCGTGGCGAATTCGTCGGCCGAGCGGTATCGCCGGTCGGGATCGCGACTCATCGCCGTCTGGACAATGGTTTCCAGATCCCGAGGAATCGACGGATCAATGGACCTGAGGCGCGTGGGTTCGTGCGAGGCAATCTGGAGCACAAGCGCCATTCGGTCCGGAGAGGGGTTGGCCGGTTGTAAGACCAGCATTTCATAAAGGGTGGCGCCCAGCGAATAGATATCAGATGTCGTGTCGCACCGGCCGTGGAAGCGTTCCGGAGCCATGTACCGCAGGGTTCCGACGATGTCGCCGGTCCTGGTCAGCCCGTCATCCTGGGTTTGTGCCAGCCCGAAGTCCGTGATCCAGACGACACCGTAGGCATCGAGTAACAGGTTACTGGGCTTGATGTCTCGATGAATTACGCCGCGGGTATGGGCATAGGCCAAGGCCGCCGCAATCTGTTGACCGAGGCGGGCGACACTTTTGTGGTACAGAACGCGGCGTGGCGCGGACTCCAGGAGATCGAAGCCCTGAGTCGAAGTCAGAGCGTCGCCAGACTGGGGAACCGAAGGGACTGGCTCATCAGCCGGGGGACCGTCGGCGGGGGCGACCACGTTGCAAAATCTGCCGCTGAGCAGACCAATGGCGGCCTGGCTGAGGGGCCAGGGACCGGGGGGACTCTGTTCGCTCGTTTCGGCCGCCCGTAGGTCGGCGGTCTCGCGTTCCGGATC
>JAFEBR010000446.1 GCA_018242565.1 Planctomycetota bacterium
ATGCTGCCCGCCGATTTGATCGCGATCGAGGCACTCGTGTCCGCTGCCCGAGCCACCTGCTCAGTTGCGGGATCACCAGTCGCGCCGGGACCCCCGGCCGCCACGTGCCCCGCAGGGCCCGCAGACCAGGGCATAACAGCAGCCAAGCCCGGCCGATACGACCGACGCAATGTCGTTTCACGATCGCACAGCCCTCACGTCTACCGACCACAGCCATTCTCCCAGGTGCGTCCCATTTCGGAATTCGTGGACCTATTGTCTCGTCCCGTTCGACGGCCCGTCAACGATCGTGGCATGGAACTCCCACCGGCCCGACAGCCGCCCGAATGGTTCGTGATACGGCGTTGACTCAGCCGCTCGATACGCCGCCGAAACGGAATTCGCTCAAACGGCCCTGATCTTGGAACGGGATCCGAACTTCGAACCAGGGTGGCTGGCCTCCCCCCTCAAAGTCAGGCAATCGAAGACCCGCACGAATTCGCCGCCCATTTTCACGGGAACATCGGGTCGGCTTCGAGATCTTCTGCGGTAATCGCATCCCGAGCGACGTGGCGAACTGTTAACACGACCACGACATTGTCAAAACCGCGCGATGAGTGGCGTGAGCGCCCAGACCGCAATGTAGCTCGCGCAAGGCGAACCGGAAGTTCGAAGATTCCTCGGCGACGGCCAACCGTTCGGCCGACGTGCGCAGCTCGGCAATTTTTTCACTGAATCCGGCATACCACTCGCGGGCCTGCCGGATCGAGCGAAATCCCGCCCACCACTCGGCGGCAGCTTCCAGTTCGCGCGCCGCTTGCTCCGTGATGACGACGGAATAGCCGCTCATGAATCCGCCGTCGGTAAGCCAAGTTTTCTTCGCAAGCGGGCATCAACTTCGGCAAACGGAACAACTCGTCCCGCCTCCAGGTCGTCAATCCCTGCTTGAATGGCCTGCTGAACATCTCGTTCTTCGAGCGCTTTCATCGCCCGATGATGCAGTTCACTGTCAACGATGACGTACAGCCTGTTGGTCTCCTCGTCTTCAAGCTCAAGGATCCCCCCTTGGCGCCGAATGGCGCTGCGCTGTTCTGCGGTCAATCTGGCACGCATGAGTCACGGGCTCCTGTTTTGATCGGTCGCGCGAGAGATTACCGGTACGCGCTGACAAGTCATACGTTTTGAATGATTTGTTGAATACCGCAGTTGATATTTAAAGCAACCCCGTCCGAGATGGCGAGTAAAACGCGATGCCTGCGTGACAACAACCCGCTGCGAAATCGCCAAGGTCCTCAGACTGACAGCCCCTGCCGGCTCGTCCGGCACAGCCAGCTCTAATGAAAATGGCGTTATCCACCAGGTAAAGACACCGCCGGAATTGAATTCACCCAAAAAGCCCGGATCTTACAACTTCGCCCGAACTTCGATTCAGGTTCGATGGCGCTCGCTGAGTTGCGCTAAACCGCAGCTTCGCCTGAGTGATTGATATGGCGGATATGACGACTCAATTAAGGTTTGAGCGACCGAACACCCGGCCGGGCTAACCCTTGCGAGTCGAAAAGTGCAAAGGCGTCCCAGAGTCCGCCGTCGTACCATTCGGGACTCCAATAGAAGGCGCCGGCGAAGTTTTTGTCCTTGCGAATCGCCGTGAACACATCGACGAGCCATTGAGCTTGCCCGTCTTCAGTCAGGGGATAGCCCTCTACGGCGTGTTTCCAATCGGCGAATTGGCCGCCGAAATCGGCGGTTGCGGGATACGCGATTTCGCAAAGCAAAACTGGTTTGTGCAAGGCGTCGCGGATCCTGGCGACCTGCGTTTGCAGAAACCGGAACGGTCGTTGCGCCGGCTCTTTGGCCGAGGTGGGAAAGTAGCTGAGGCCTGGATAATCGAGTCGCGCTTCGGCGGCCTGCATCGCCTTCCAGAACGCGAGGCAATAATCGACGTTGTTCCATTGCGACAAATGGACGATGAACTTCGCCTGGGGTTGGGCCTTGAGGACACCGGCCTGTGCGGCCTTGAGAATCGGGATCATTCGGGGCCAGATCCGTGCGCTCATGTATTCAAGACTGACGCGCTTTGGCCATTCTTCTTCAAACTCGCCACAGATTCCGAAGTCGATTTCGTTGCCGATTTCGAAGGTGTCGATGTCGACCCCATTCTTGGCCATGTGGCGGACTACGCTCTCGCAGTAGGCCGCGACGGCTTCGACTTTCTTTTCGATCGGCAGGTTCTTCCAGATGGCCGGTGCCGGCTGTTTCACAAAGTCGGCCCAATCCTCGCTGAGAAAGATGACCAGGTACGGCTTGAGGCCGGCCTGCTTTGCGCGTCGGGCGGTCTGGGTGGCATAAGCCAGCCGATTCATCCCTTCGCTCCCCACCCAAAGGCGAATGCGCGCGTGCTGACAGCCGTTCTTGGCGAACAGTTCGAATGGCTCGGCCGGTTCAGACCGATCTTTCCAGGTCTTGTTCCGAGCCGCCATATCGAGGGCATAATTGGCGTCAATGCCAACCAGGGGAGCGTCGTCCGCGACCGCCGTGGCTGACAGAGCGAATGAGACAAGCGATCCAATGAGACACCGCAGGATCATGGCGATCTCGTGGTTGTGGGCGGAAGGAAGTCTGGCAAAGGCTTAGGATGATTAGAAATGGCAGACGTGTTGCCGTCAAGTCGTGTGGATCGGTCAATCAACCTTGAGAAAGAGTCGGGTCATCAACGTTTGGCTCCGCGATGGATGGGCGAGTTCCGCGACCGACGCCCGCAAACCGGAAGTGCATCGTGGCGCCCTGGGGACATTCACCCGGTAAAGACACTGCCGGAATTGAATTCGCCCAAATCAAGTCGGAATTTGTAAACTCATCCAAACGTCGATCCCGGTTGGGTCGCTCTTCCCCTCAGACGAAAATCGCACGGTTGCAAGTTTGGCATGACTTGAGTTTGATTATTCGGTCGCCAATCAGTCGCTCGTTCTGCCAAGGGGGCTCAACCATGAAATGCCGCTTGTACAATTCGGTTCGCCGTTTCGCCACCGGCACCCTCTTCCTGTTGGCAGTTCTTGCCGGGCCGGCGGTGGCCGCTGAAGTCCGGCTGGAACAGATCATCTCCCGCGAACACCCGCATTTTTCGGGAACAGGAAACGGCTTGGCGGTGACGCGCGATCACATTTATCTCTATGGCGGAAAAGACGGCAAAGGGTACGTCTTGCGGGTCAGCAAAGATGGAACCCAAAAATTCGGTGGCGAAACCGTTTACGCCATCACCGGTGTGGCTGCGAACGACCACGGTCACTTCGCGACCGCGAACGCCCATTTCAGCAAATCGGTGAATACCTACGACGCCCGCTTTCAGTCGCTGGGCCAGGCAGTGGGTTTCACCGGCAACGACGAAGTCGGTTGGGACGGTCCGGGCAGCATCGAAGTCGGGGCCAGCGGCGATTTCTATGCCCTCGACCAGTATGCCAATCGCGTGATGCGCATCGGCGCCGATGGCCGGGTAGTCCGGACGTATCCCATTCGTGGTGAAGGTGAACCCGCGCGCGAACGGCTGTGGAACACCGGATTCCGCGTCTGCGAAGCCCGCCAACAATTCATTTTTCTGTTCGGCACCACGTTTGTATGCACGGGCTTCGACGGCAAGACTCGCTGGACGTTGCCGGGCTGGAATCCCGGTAATCCGTGGGACGGATTTCGAGGCGGATTCGACCTCGATCCCGAAGGCCGGTTTTATGTCTGCGAAGCGGGGAAGCGCACGGTCATGATTTATGACGCCGACGGCAGGCAGACCGGCAAGCTCGATCTACCGGGCGACCAGCCGATCACGCATCTCAGAGTTTCCGGCGACGAAATCATCGTCAGTCACCAATCCCCGACCGAACTGTTTCGGCGTTACGCGCTACAAGACGGCGCCGATCGCGGCGGAGCCTCCATTTCATTTGAACGGCTGGTCGTTCGTTATCCCAGCCATGTTTGGACGACTGGCGAACGGTTGCCGTTTGAAATCGGGTTTGAATCGGCAGCGCCGACGATCCCGTACTTGAGAGCCTGGGTCCGGCCGCTGGGAGACGATGAGTTCACGGAGCTAACAATCCGCGACGGCCAAGTACGGGCACCGCAAGAATCAGGTCTCTTCCAGTTGCGAATCACGGCCGGATTGGACGGAGGCCCATCGGAATATCAATTGGAGAGCGTCGTCGAAGTGCGGCCGCCGAATGCCGTCGGCTCCGTTTCCATTTTTACTCCGCTGAATCGCCGCCATTACGGATACGGCGAATCCATCCCGTGCCAGGTCGTCGTCCGCGCAAAACCAGGGACGCCAATTCCCGAGGAAATCGAACTGATTCTTGGGAAAAAACGACAGATAGTCCGGCTCGAACAGGGAATGGGGCAATTCACTTTCCGAAATGTGGACGTCAATGGTGGTCGCATCACGGCGAACGTGCCGGGTTTCACTGTCGCCGACCAGTACCTGAAATTAACACAACAACAGTCACGTTTTAACCGGCCTCGATTCCATATTACGCAGCACGGCGACTACAGTTCTGCGTTTCCCGAGGCGTCATTCTTCAACGCGCCAGATCATGTGGCCGACCATTTAGAACAGGCGCGCCACCTCGCGATCAATACCTATGTCGAGCGGTTGGGACATGGCTCCTCACGGGGTCACGACGGACTGATGTCGGGCTCACTGCGAAACGAAGATCTCAGTCAACGACTCGAGAGCGATCCGATTGCCGTGTCGCCGCGCAAAGCCGAATTCGCCCATCCAGTTTTGCAGACTCTGGCAGCCTATGGTGCAGAATGGTCGAGCATAGAAACTCGCGGCATTCTGCTGTACATGGACGCCGGTCTTCCCTTGGGAACGGGTTTCGATCGGCGGAAGCCAGACGAACTCGTTAAGGCGGTCGCTGACGTCACGAACAGGCTGAAAGAGTACCCAAGTTTCACCGGCTGGAGTTGGGCGGCCAATTGGTGGATCGAGAAACGCGGTTCGAATATGGCGATTTCTCCGGCCGAAAAGGCGGAATACGAAGCGGCCCTCAAAGAAGCCAACGAAACCGGCCGCTGGTCGCCGATCTTGGAAACCGTTTCCGACCGTTGGATCGCCCACGCGATTGAAGCCGAGAAACTGTTGCAGTCGGCAGCTCCCGGCAAAATCAGCGCCATGACGGCTCCCTATCGACAACCTGGGATCTTGCCTTCGCTCACGTTCAAAAACGCAGACGAAGTTGACTTGCACTGGCAGGCCGAACAAATCCAATGGCCGCGGATCGCTGGGCACAACGTCGATTTTTATCGGCGGCCCGGCAAACCGGCTTGGGGGCATCCCGAATTATGGAACGACGACGGAACCGGTGGGCATATCCTGGCACATTCGCTGGAAATGTGGATGCGCGGTGCAGACGGCATTGGACAATCGGGTTCGACGAAAGGCTTTGGCAGCGAACCGAGCGATCCGCGTGGAACGGGACCGGGGGCGACGAGCATCCATCGCGTGCTCAATAGAATGCTGGAGACAGGGCCGAGCAGTCCTGGATCCCCAGAAAC
>JAFEBR010000447.1 GCA_018242565.1 Planctomycetota bacterium
ACCCGCGCCACCGCCGCCAGGACCGGCGCCACCACCACCGCCAGGACCGCTACCTCCGCCACCCGGACCGCCGCCGCCACCACCACCCCCGCGGCCCCCGCCACCGCCCGCGACACCGCCGCCGGGGCCAGCGCCACCGCCGCCCGGACCGGCTCCACCACCGCCAGGGCCACGACCTCCGCCACCCGGACCGGCTCCGCCACCGCCAGGACCTCGGCCACCACCACCCGCGACACCGCCCCCAGGACCAGCGCCACCACCGCCGGGTCCGCGACCTCCGCCACCCGAGCCGGCTCCGCCACCGCCAGGACCTCGGCCACCGCCACCACCCGCGACACCGCCCCCAGGGCCAGCGCCACCGCCGCCAGGACCGCGACCTGCACTACCGCCACCGCCACCACTTGGGCCACGACCGCCGCCGGCGACACCGCCGCTTGTCGGACCACGACCGCCGCCACCAACTCCGCCTCCAGGAGCTGCTCCGCCACCGCTCGGACCGCGACCTGCGCTACCGCCACCGCCACCACTTGGGCCACGACCACCGCCGGCGACACCGCCGCCTGTGGGACCTCGACCGCCGCCACCAACTCCGCCTCCAGGAGCTGCTCCGCCACCGCTCGGACCGCGACCTGCACTACTGCCACCGCCACCACTTGGGCCACGACCGCCGCTGGCACCACTGGGGCCGCGACTGCCACCCACGGGTCCGCGGGCACCTCCGGCACTGGCACCGCCACCACCGGAACTTCTGCCGCCGCCCCCGCTTGGTGCTGGCCCACCCCCGCCGTGGAAGCCTCCGCCCACACCACTCGTGGGAGGACCGCCGCTGCGCTGGCCACCGCTATTGCCACCACGCGCCTGCATGGCGAGAACGGCACAGGTCGGATCCCAGGCGATCCCCACGCTCAATCCCGCGGCCAGGGCAATCGCCAGAGTGTAAGGCTTTTTCATGGTTGCAGTCCTGTTGGTCAAAAAGGAACCGTCCGAGTGCCGCGCGTCGCGGACGCGTCTGGCAGAATTCGGGCAGCAAGTCGTCGAGATCCGCGTATGGGGGGGCGGACGGCCGGAGCGAGGGCGCCCGGTTCCGTCTGCCGACGAAACGGGAATTACTGTCCAGGGTGTTCGATTTCTGGCGGGGGAGCCTGTCGCACGATGCGAACCCGCTGATCGGGCAGATTTTCATTGTCCGACATGCGGTGGGTTGACTCCCAGATGTAGGCGTCATCAGTTTCCGGGATGATGAAGTTGAGAGATGCGTCGACTTGTCCATCGTGGCGTACGGCGGTCGACCGGATGACCCATTTTTCACCATCCCAATTCCAGGTGCTTTCGCCAAAGCCGCCGTGAGAATCGAAGACCCAGGAGCGCAGACGGTGGGTCAAGGGGTCAAAGCCGATTCGCTGGGTGCCTGATACGACGGGAGTGCCTTGGAAATGGATGGTGAATTCCTGGATCAAAAAGTTGCCATGGTCTGACCAGCGGCAGGATGTTTTGACGACCGTATCATGAGTCTCGTCGATCCAATCGCCTACGAGCCAGGCCAGGTCCAGGAGTTGATCATGGGCGCTGTACCGGCCCTGCTGTGAGACGGTGAGTTCGCGCAGAGAGGCCAGGTACCAGCGCCCTTCGACGTTGGTCCAGATGGCCAGGAAAGGGGTGTCCGCCTCTTCTTCTTCGTCGGGTAAATGTGAACTGGAGATGACCCCGTCTTCAATGGCCATATGCAGGCTGAGAGTGCGAACATTGCTTTCGTGTGCGCGGGCATGTCCGTGCGGGTAGGTGGCAAACAGGTCCTCGAAATGCGCTTCAATGGCTTCGCGTCCGGAGAGGACTTCGCCATTTTTCATTTCATATTCGGCATCCGGCAGAAACCGTGCAGCATAGGCTTGGGCGTGTTTCGCATTGTATTCCGCGAACATGGCTGCAGATTGCGCACGGATGGCGCGGAGACTGGCTCTGTCTTCGGCGTCGGTCGCGTGTTGCACCGGCACGTCATGCGGAAACTGTTGGGAGTCGGCCTCGCTGGCTTCCTGTTCTGAGTCGGGCGAGTCAGTTGGCGAGGTTTCCGCATGCGGATCTGCATTTTGGGCCAGATCCTCTGCGGACTGGGCGAACTCACTGCTGGAGAATGGTGTGGCGCCGACGCCCCAGGTCATCAGTGCAGTCGCCGTACACAGCACCAGTGAAAACCCAAGAATACGCATAGTCATTGTTCGACTCCTGTTCGCATGAATCTGAAAACGATGGCCGAAATTGTTGTTCGCGGGCGGCACTCCCTGATGGGGGCAGAGCCACTGGCTTCGGTGGCGCTTCGGGAACTGGGCTTGCCGCGGGATTCCCATCGGCGCTGTCTGGGGTCTGCGACGACGTGGTTCATTCCGGTCAGCGTGCGAGGCGTGGCGAAGGCAAGTACACCACGCGAGACGTGACCGCGTTTCACGCAGACTGTATTTCGAGAACTACGGCGTTCACGGCGTTCGAGCGCTGAGAACGCTGACTGGCAAGGGTGCTCCGTAAGGCGCAGGATGGTGGAACAACCGAACTCACAACTTGCCGGCGATATGTCGCCAGGCAAGGCCATAAAAAAGCCCGCCTGTACAATCTCTGCACAGGCGGGCTATCGCAGCCAGCAAATTTTAAGTCGACCCATCACGTGTCAACTGAGAATTAACCTAACGGGTGTTAGCACACTTGTCAACAAGGTTTGTCTAAATTGCGTGAATTCACAAGAGTCACAGTCGACGGGTGAGTTGCTGGCAGTCAGTGGATATAGTCGGTCCGGCTGGAGCGGATCGTCGGACTCGACGTGATCAAGGTCAGACCAATGCTTGGGGCTTGGCATTCGGAAGGCCCGCGGACACAACGGGCGGTTGATGAAAACGAACAGGGGCGTGCACAGTTCGTTTGCTCGAACGGAATTGGCGGACTGACTCACCACGCCGGGTGGTCTCATTGGCGTTGGTCATAGGTTCGTCTCTTGCTTGGAGCAGGCGTTGTGGTGCAAGCGTCTGGTCTGTACCACAAACGACAAACAAGACGGGAATGTGGCGGAAACCCAAATAGCAGCCGATGGCGGGTTGTGGTATAGTCCCGGGTTCGATTTTCCGGAGTTCGCGAGGAAGCCAGGGAATGCCGATTTCGTATAAATCTCCGTATCGCCGTCACGTCCTGACGCTGATGGCCGTCGTGTTTGCCGCCTTGAGTGCGGTGGGCGCCCGCCAGCAGGGCTGGCTGGGGGCCGCAGATACCCGTCGCGGTGTCGACCGGTCGGGAGCCGAGGGGGAGTCGTTCGACGTTCCGCCTCCGGACGACGAACTGCAGCACATTCCGGTCGAGTTGTCGGAAGTTGTCCCCGCGAAAGCCGAGTCGCTCGACGTTCAGGAATTTGATCCCCCCACGGCGGACGAGTCGCCGCGGGTTCGTCCGAGTGACTGGATTGCCTCGGGAGTTGAGCAGGCCGGATATGAAGAAGACGCAGCGCCCGCGCGCCGATCGGGGAAAACCCGGTCTGCCGTCGTCACTGCCGGGTTTGAAGAAGAGGCGCCCCCGGCGCCGACGGGCGAAGACGATCGACCCCTGAAAAAGAAGCGGGCCGGCACGGGTGATGAAAAGACGCCCGTCGCACGCAGGTCGGCGGAATCGGCCACAGGGGCCACTCGACGCGACGACGCGGCCGGGGGACGCAAACCTGGATTAATGAGTGGCGAGAAGATTCAGGAATTGATTGATGACGGCCGTTATGTAGAAGCCCAGCAGGAATTGTCGCAGTGGTACTGGCAGAAGCCCGAAGCGCGGGAGCGAATTCTGCCCAAGCTGAATAAGCTCTCGCAGGCCCTGTATTTCGCGCCGCAACCGTTCTACTACGAGCCTTACGTAGTCAAACCGGGCGATCAATTGCGGGTCATCGGCCAGAAATACAAGATTCCGTGGGAATACGTGGCGAAGCTGAATCATGTCGACGCCAAGAAGATCCGTGCCGGACAAAAACTCAAAGTGGTGCCCGGGCCGTTCGCCGTGCTGGTTAATCTGGAACGCTTCGAGCTCGTCGTGCATCTGGATGGCAGTTACGTGAAGCGGTATCGCGTGGGAGTGGGGAAAGATGGCTCGACGCCGGTGGGAACGTTTGTCGTGAAAAACAAGATGGTTGATCCGACGTATTACGGACCGGACGGCGTGATTGCGCACGACGATCCTGAGAATCCGCTGGGTGAACGCTGGATCGATATTGGCGACAGTTTTGGAATCCACGGCACGAATGAGCCTGATTCAATTGGCAAAAATGAATCGAAGGGTTGCGTGCGAATGTTGAATTCCGAGGTTGAAGAGGTCTATGATTTCCTGATCGTAGGCTCTGAAGTCAAAATCATTCGCAAGTAACCACGAGAAGGGATTCGCGCCTCAGTCGCGACCGGCGTCCATGCAGCAGCGTCCTCGACTTATTGAACTGTTTCGCGAGCGGGCTCTGAAATTCGGTGATTTCACCCTCGCCTCGGGAAAAAAGGCCAGTTACTACCTCGACGGCAAGCAGATCACACTGCATTCCGAAGGGTTGCGGTTGGTCAGCGAAGGGTTGCTCGAGGTGCTGGAGGGGGTCGACTTTCAGGCGATCGGCGGGATGTCGATCGGTGCTGATCCGATCATTGGCGGGGTGTTGACGGCGGCTGGCGCCCGTGGACGCGAACTGCTGGGTTTCCTGGTTCGCAAGGAACCCAAAGGGCATGGGACCCAGCGTTACATTGAAGGGCCGGTGCAACCCGGGATGAAAGTCGTGATCGTCGATGACGTGGTCACGACCGGCGGCAGTTCTCTGCAGGCCATCGACCGCATTCAGGAATTTGGCTGCCAGGTGGTGCACGTGGTGGCCATTGTCGATCGGATGGAAGGTGGGGCTGCGAATTTTGCGGCCCGCAAGTTGCCTTTGACCAGCCTGCTGACGATTCAGGACTTTGGCATCGCTCCGCCGCAGGCCTGATTGGGCCGCGGATTGGTCGGGCGCGCCGCATCGGTTGAGTACGTGTCCGCCAAGTTGTGGGGCGCCGGGTCCATCCCCGCCCCCCGGTACTCGGCGCAGGTCCTGTGACCGCGCCGCTCCTTGACAAGGCACCTTCACCCGATGGCCTGGCCGTGCCCGGCGGGACTGCTTCGTCGTCGCCGGGGTTTCAACGTGACGGATCGGGGCTCAATTGCCCCGCTGGCGGGTTATTGCGGGTCGTATCCCAGGTTGGGCGAGAGCCAGCGTTCGACTTCGGCGATCGTCATTCCCTTCCGCCGGGCGTATGACTCGACCTGATCGCGGGTGATGCGATCGACCGAGAAGTAACGGGCCTGCGGGTGGGCGAAATACAGGCCGCTGACGGCAGCCGCCGGGGTCATGGCGAACGATTCGGTGAGTGCCATGCCGACGTTCTGTTCGGCCTCCAGAAGATCGAACAGCGTCCGCTTTTCGGTGTGATCCGGGCAGGCCGGGTAGCCGGGGGCGGGGCGGATGCCGCGGTACTTTTCGTCGATCAATTCTTCGGCCGACAGAGTTTCGCTGGCGCCGTAACCCCAGTCGGTGCGCGCCGTTTTGTGAAGGCGTTCCGCCAGGGCCTCGGCGAACCGGTCGGCCAGCGCCTTGAGCATGATCGAATTGTAGTCGTCATGGTCTTTGTGGAATTGTTCCAGGGCGTGCTCGATGCCCAGGCCTGCCGTGACGGCGAACGCACCCAGGTAATCGGCGCGGCCACTGTCGACGGGGGCAATGAAATCGGCCAGAGCCAGGAATTCGTGGGTCCCCTTCCGTTCCCACTGCTGTCGCAGCGTGTGAAAGCGGGTCAGTTCCTGTTGGCGGGTATCATCGGTGTACAGGATGATGTCGTCGCCGGTGGAATTAGCGGGCCAGAATCCGTACACCGCCGCGGCTCGCAGCCATTTGTTCGCGATCGTGCGCTGCAGCAGGGCCTGGGCATCGTCGAACAGTTTGCGGGCTTCTGAGCCGACGACCGAGTCTTCAAAAATGCGCGGGTACTTGCCGCCAAGTTCCCAGGTCTGAAAGAAGGGGGACCAGTCGATGAAGGGAACAATGTCGGCCAGAGGAACGTCGGCGAGCATCTTGCGGCCGAGGAAGGCGGGGCGATTGATTTCGACCGTGTTCCAGTCGCAGGTGAATTTCTGGCGACAGGCATCGGCATAGGGAACGAGGCGTTTCTGCTGCCTTTCGGCGTAGCTCTGGCGGTCACGTTCCTGGGTGGCGCGATTCTTGGCGTCGAAGGCCGGTTTCAGTTGCGGGTCCACAAGGCTGCTGACCACGCCGACGGCCTGCGAAGCATCGAGGACGTGCACGGTGGGATGCTTGTAGGCGGGAGCAATGCGCACGGCCGTGTGCTTGGCGCTGGTGGTGGCCCCCCCGATCAACAGCGGAATCTGGAAGCCTTCGCGCTGCATCTCGCGGGCGACATGGGTCATTTCATCGAGCGAGGGGGTGATCAGGCCAGACAGGCCGATCAGGTCCACCTGTTGCTCGCGGGCCGTTTTGAGGATCTGCTCGCAGGGAATCATGACGCCCAGGTCAATGACCTCGTAGTTGTTGCAGGCCAGTACGACCCCCACGATGTTCTTGCCGATGTCGTGAACGTCGCCTTTCACGGTGGCCAGCAGGACCTTGGCGCGGGCGGCCTGTTCGGCTCCCGATTTCGCCTTTTCGGCTTCCATGAAGGGGAGCAGGTAGGCCACGGCCTTCTTCATGACACGGGCGCTTTTGACGACCTGCGGCAAAAACATTTTGCCGGCGCCGAACAGTTCGCCCACGACGTTCATGCCCTCCATGAGCGGACCCTGGATGACATCAAGGGGGGCGGCGAACTTCTGGCGGGCTTCTTCGGTGTCGGCGTCGATGTAATCGACAATCCCTTTGACCAGGGCATGTGCCAGTCGCTGCTCGACGGTTCCTTTGCGCCATTCTTCTTCGGCGACCTGGACTTTGCCTTTCTGCTTGACCGTCTCGGCGAAT
>JAFEBR010000448.1 GCA_018242565.1 Planctomycetota bacterium
AACGAACGAGTCCGGGAGAGCAACCGAAATGCCAGTCTGTGGGGAGAAGGGGCGTTAACGTTCGTGCCGGCGCGAAAAATGAGCGTGTGGTAAGCCGCAAAATAGCCCGGCCCACCTGCCGTCTGAGAAGCGAGCCGTCCGGGTTTATCCCGGCGGTATCGGTGTGCCCTGTTGTACCGCGATCGAATTCTCGATCGTCTTTCGTCGGATCTGTATGTGCGGCGCAATCACCTGTCACTGCGGCATGATGCTTCCAGCAAATTCTATGGACCAGGTACGCGGCAGCCGCCGGGGTCAACCCGGCTGAACTCGCTGATGGCGTTGATTTCCACGCTCCGCCTGCGAGCCAGTCTCCCAGGTGCAACTCCTGGCTCGCTGCCAGTGCCCGGCCCCGGGGAGGTCTTCCGTTTGTCCCCCTTTAGAGGTTCCTGTGAGCTGCCAGACTCGTATTCATCCGAGTACCTGGGCGATGGTCGTCATGGGCAGATACAGATGTCTCGGGTTGTCGAGCAAAGGCTCGAACCCGTAGCGGGTGTAGAAACCGACCGCATCGTCGTCGAGGGCATCCACGGCGACCGCATGGGCTACGAGTTTGTTGGATAAATCCCATGCGCGTTGCAGGGCATCAAGCAATAAACGCTCTCCCAGTCGCTGGGCCTGAACCGATTGATCGATCGCCAGCCGGGCGAGCAAAATCACCGGGACGGGATGCTTCGGGAGTTTGCGAGATGCAGCCGTGGGCAAGTTCTCAAACGCCACGGCCCCAGCCGCCAGGGTGTAGTAGCCGATCACCCGCTGCTCGCCCACGGGCACGAGGACGAAGGTCTTACCCAGGCGTCGTTGTTCATACTGGCTGACGCGGGCACGGATGAAGTCATCGAGCACGGGCTTGCCGCAAGTAAACGCTGAGCGGTCATGGGCCTTGTTGAACGATTCAATAACCCAATCAGCCACGGCGAGCCTTGTGGCGCAAAGCGGCTTTCTTGAGGGCTGCCGTCGGGGTTGGGGGATCGTTGATCAGCGCGAGGAAACGGTCGCGGTCGCGGTCCGAGAGGGGGGCCGCCGATTCCTCGGCGAACGGCAGTTCGTCTTCGGCGATCACCCGCGCCCGGCGGACTCGCAGTTCGGTCTCACTCACCTGCTCGATAATGACCGTGGCGTTGGCGAATGACTTAGGCAACACCAGCCGGGCCTTGGCATCGGTCGTCCGCGTTTCAGTGTGCATGCATCGTCCTTTTTCTGTGACCGCCTCAAGTTTACGACAGTGCGGGATATGAGAGTAAGTGGGATCGTCCCACTTTATGACCCGGCCCACCTGCCTTCTGAGTAGCGAGCCGTCCGGGTTGATCCCGGCGGTATCGGCGTGCCCTGTTGTACCGCGATCGAATTCCAGATCGTCTCTCGTCGCATTTCTGTGTGCGGGGCGATCGCCTGTCACCGCGGGCCGATTTTCTCGGCAAGTTCTGTTTGCCATGCACGCTGCAACCGCCGGGATCACGCCGAAAACTCGCTGATTACTGAGATCTCTGTGCTCCGCCTGTAATGCCTGGCGGTAGATCTAACACGCGTGACGCGCTTTCTCGAATCTCCGCCTTGCGATAAAATTCGACGCGTTCTGCCGATAGGCCTCTTTCAGAAAGCGTCGCTCCCATGGCTCTCGATGCGTCTCGCTGGCGGTGGATTCAGGCTGGTGTCGTGATCGTCATTGTGTTCGTCTTCATCTCCTTGTTGCTCCCGGCGATCGACAAGGCGCGCGAAAGAGCCCAGCGGACCCAGTCGAGGAGCAATCTCAAACAGCTCGGCCTCGCCCTGCACAATTACCATGAGCAGTACAATTGCTTTCCGCCGGGTGGAACTTTTGATGCCAGCGGTCGCGGCCATCATGGCTGGTACCTCTTGCTGTCGCCGCTTATCGATGTGACGCCGCTCTATAACTCGATCAACACCTCCGAGCCCTGGGATACGCCACGCAACGCCACCTATTTTCGATTCGAGCCGCCGATTGCAATCAACCCGAGCATTCGTGACGTGACCCCCAAGCACGAATTCGGTCGGATCCATTACTCGGCCAACTCTCATCTGCTGGCTGCGAACAGCAGCGTCACGCTGTCTGAGATCAAAGACAAAAGCAACACGTTTATTATCGGCGAGTTGGGGGGAGATTTCATTCCGTGGGCCTGCCCGTACAACTGGCGGCCCCTCACGAGCCTGACTGCGACGCCGCGCACGTACGGTCGCCCCGATAACACGGGCGGAAACTTTCTGATGGTGGATGGATCCGTAAGGTGGATCGCGCCCGACATTGCGGACGAAGTCTACGAAGCGCTCCGGGGCCCCGATCTGGCTGGTTCCGCCGGGGCAGAAATCAAAATCACCCGTCCCCAGTCGTTTCCGGTCCCGCCAGACGCATTGTGGACCGACGAAGTCTATTTTAGAGAGGATTTTTATGGCTCAGCGCTGCGCGACAACGCGGGAAATCTGCTGCAACTCTCTCTGGGACGCGGCAGAGGGGGCCGCCTGGCACACGACGCCGATCTGCTGCGATTCCAGGCATTCCCGCACCTGAAGACCCTTTGGGTTTCCGGCGATTTCAGCGACTCGGGCCTGGAAATCATCGCCCGGTCGAAGACGCTGATCGAGTTGGGTGTCTTCTCCGATGAAATCACCGACGTCGGTTTGTTGTTCCTGGCCGAGTTGCCGAAACTGACTCAGCTTTCTGTTCGTGGAGAACAAATCACGCCCGAAGGAATCGCGCGGCTGCAGGAACGCCTGCCAGCATGCCAAATCGATTTTCGACAGTAGACACGATCACTCGGCTAAAACCGCTGAGCGCTGGCAACCTGCAGGTCGTATTCCCAACCTGTGCCACCCATCCCGAGACGAAAAAAGCACGAGCGTGTACAAGAAAAAGTTGCGCCCGCCTGCCTTCTGAGCAGCGAGCCGTCCGGGTTTACCCCGGCGGTATCGGCGTGCCCGGTGGTACCGCGACCGAATTCCAGATCGTCTCACGTCGGATCTCTATGAGCGGCGCAAGCACCTGTCACGACTGGCCGAATTTCTCGGCAAAATCTGTTTGCCATGCACGCTGCAACTCCCGGAATCAACCCCGGCAGTCGCTCAGCTCAGACCTCATCCACAACCAGGCTGCCCCGGTCCGCCGCGGCCAGAACCGTGCGGACGATGCCTTCGACATCCAGTCCCAGTTCGCGAATCTGCTCGCTGCGGTCGGCGTGTTCGACATACGTGTCAGGCAACCCCATGCGGCGGATGTGATCGGTTCGCAGGCCGGCCGAATTGGCCGCTTCGAGCACCGCGGAACCGAAGCCACCCAGCAGCGTCCCTTCTTCGACGGTGACCACAAATCCTGCCTCGGCGACCGCCCGCAGAATGGTTTCCCGGTCAAGCGGTTTGCAGAAACGGGCATTGATGATGCCCACATCCAGCCCTTCGGCTTTCAGTCGCTCGGCCGCCTTCACGCAGTTGCCCAGCAGTGTGCCGAAGGCAATCAGGATACCGTCGCGGCCCCACTCGATGACTTCCGCCTGCCCCAGTCGGACAGGTTCCACCGAACGGGCGATCGACTCGACGTTCGCCTTCGGGTACCGGATCGATACCGGACCTTCGTATTCGAGAGCGAAATTGAGCATTCCGGGCACATCCTGCTCATCCCCAGGCGCCATGACGACCATGTTGGGGAAGACTCGCATATACGGAATGTCGTACGCACCGTGATGCGTGGGGCCGTCAGAGCCCACCACCCCTGAACGATCGAGGCAGAAGGTGACCGGCAGATTCTGCAGGGCCACTTCCTGGAAGATCTGGTCGAAACTGCGCTGCAGAAACGTGCTGTAAATATCGACAATCGGACGCAAACCGGCTTTCGCCATCCCCCCCGCGAACGCCACGGCATGGCTTTCACAGATGCCCGTATCGAAGAACCGTTCCGGAAACACACTGCGGATCTTCTGCAGCTTGTTCCCCTCGCACATGGCCGCCGTCATCACGGTCACGCGCGGGTTGACTTCCATCGCTTCGTAGATCGCATCGCTGACGGCGTCGGTGTACGCCCGTGACGAGCTTTTCTTGACGGCCACAATTTCTTCGTCACGCCGTTCGAATGGCGGCGGGGCGTGAAACAGCACGGGATCTTCGCAGGCCGGCTTGAAGCCGTGCCCTTTTTCCGTAAACACGTGTAAGAGCACGGGGCCCTTCAGGTCCCTGACCATCGTCAGGTATTCCCGGAGCGAAGCGAGGTCATGTCCGTCGATCGGGCCGATGTATTTGAAGCCCAGTTCTTCAAACAGCACTCCCCCGTGCAGCGACGCTTTGACCATTTCTTTGGTCTGGTACAGCACCTTTTCGACGGCGTCTCCGACAATCGGCACTTTGTTCAGCAGCCAGCTCACGTCCCGTTTGAGTTCGCTGTAAAATGGGGCCGTGCGGGCCCGGTCGAGATACCGTGCCACGCCTCCCACGCGCGGGCAGATCCCCATCTTGTTGTCGTTGAGAATTACGAGCAGATCTTTTTCGAGACCGACGGCGTTGTTGAAGGCCTCGAAGACAATGCCCGAAGGCAGAGCGCCGTCGCCAATCACGGCGACCGACCGGCGTTTCTCTTTGAGCAGGTCATCGCCCGCTTTCAGCCCCAGCACGGTCGAGACGCTGCTGCCGGCATGCCCCGTCATAAACAGGTCGTATTCACTTTCCACCGGGTTCGGGTAGCCCATGAGGCCCCCCTTCTGACGCATCGTCATGAACTCGGCGTAACGGCCCGTCAACAGCTTGTGCGGATAAATCTGGTGGCCTGTGTCCCAGATCAGTCGGTCTTTCGAAAAGTCGAAGACCTGGTGCAGGGCGATGGCCAGTTCCACCACACCCAGGTTGCTGGCAAAGTGTGCCGTACGGTTCGACACCACGTTGCACAAGGTTTCCCGGATCTCTGCGGCCAACTGGACCAGTTGCGCGTCAGTCAGGTTCTTCAGAACCGCGGGGGAATCCATCCGTGACAAAAGTTCGTTCTTCATTAGTGATCTCTTTCCAGAACGAAATGTGCCAGCGAATCCAGCCGCCGACCACGCTCACCAAAGGGCTCAATCCACTTGCACGCTTCCGCGATCTGGCAATTTGCCCGTAGGCGGCTGGCTTCTTCACCCAGCAGCACGGGATACGTCAATTTGCCTCGCGACGCATCTTTATTCACAGCCTTCCCCATATTCTGGGTACACCCACAGACGTCGAGCAAGTCATCTGTGATCTGAAACGCCAGTCCCAGGGCCCGGCCGTAATGGCCCAACCGTTCCAGGTCGTCGCTGCTGGCTTGCGCAACCCGCGCGCCCAGCGTCAGCGAACTTGCCAGCAGGGCTCCTGTTTTTCGCCGATGGATACCTTCTAATTCTTCGAGGGTGGACACCGTACGCCCTTCCGCTTCCAGGTCGGCGACCTGTCCCCCCACCATGCCAGCCATCCCGGCGGCTTGGGCCAGATCGGCACAGCAGGCGGCGGCGACCGCCGCGGGTTGAATGTCGCGGGCCAGCACTTCAAACGCCAACGTCAACAATCCGTCACCCGCAAGAATGGCCATCCCTTCACCATAAACCACGTGGTTTGTTGGCCGGCCTCGACGCAAATCGTCGTTATCCATCGCGGGCAGATCGTCATGCACCAGCGAATAGGTGTGGATCATTTCCAGGGCACAGGCCGCGGGCAGCGCCGCTTCGACTTCGCCACCGCAGGCCTCGCACGCCAGCAGGACCAGAATCGGGCGGAGTCGTTTACCGCCGGCCAGCAGGCTGTAGGCCATTGCCTCTCGCAATCGGGGGGGAACACCTGGCGCTTGTTCCACGTATTTTTCGAGCCGGGCATTCACCCGATCTCGCAAATCTTTGCAGGTTTCTGTGATAGACGCGGTCGTAGCGCTCATATTGAGGCGCATGGCGCCATTCCGATTGATCTGGACATCCTACCAGCCGTCGAAATAACTGGTTCCCCCGCAAGACGTTATGCAGACCCTGTCGGGCCACATGCCGCTATTCTACAGTTTCCCGGCGGCAGGAAAATAGATACGCCCCCCCGTCGATTTCAATTTTATGAAGATTTTCAGAGGAATGTCTGAAAGCGACTTGCCCCCCGGATTCGTGGGCTCTTCCCCCTGACCTCTGGTGGCACCCTCGTCCGCCGACGTGCGGCACTCCCCAATGCCCCATTCCTGTCTTCGCAATTCTGAGACGTTGCGCGGCCGAGAAACTACTGGCGCAAATGAGGCAAAAGCCACGAAAATCCCGTGTCCAAAGTCAAAAATCGGCATCAAATTCGCAGATTCACGAATTGACCCGGAATGGACCGGGGCAGATAATATACAAACCTTGAGTTTCTACTCTT
>JAFEBR010000044.1 GCA_018242565.1 Planctomycetota bacterium
AAGTGAGCAGCGCCTTGACGACGTCCAATTGGCCGAGCATGGCGGCACAAAAGAGATCAATCCGTGCGCCGCGCGACAGCAGCAGGCTCACGATGTCTTTGCGTCCCATGTGCGACGCGCCCCCCAGGCCGCTTTCCCAGTCGCCGGCTCCCCAGTCCATGACCGCATTGACCAACGTTGGTTCCTTTTCCAGCAGCTTCTTCGTCATTTCCAGGTCGGAATGTGCGTAAATCACGAAATCCTGGACCAGCGTGCGATTGACTTGGGGCTTCTTCCACGAGGGTTTGAATTCGGGAACCGCATAATCGCGTTCAAAAGGCGATTCGACAGGGCCCGTCGGTGCCGCGGGTTCGACTTTCGCCGGATCGGCCTGCACGGGACCCGCGACCGCGATCAGAAGACCGCTGGCGGCCGCATGAAATCCGCGTCGTGTCATAGCGTGGGACATGAATCTACTCCTGCGAAAGGGGCCTGGCATGAACTCGGGGAATTCTAGAACAATGTAAAGCCAGCAGCACTGCAGCGAGGACAGTCGGCGAGTAGACGGATCACTGTGACTGCGTGGGCGGGGGATATCATCAAGGCGTCCGTTTTTCTTTGGAGACCACTTTGCCGATCAAGTCCTTGTCTCCCGCGTACGCATATCGCCAGATTTCGTCTCCGGGCGACTGCGTCAGGCAGGGCAAGCCCCCGGAACGCAATTCTTCAGCGTAACGCACAGCCTGTGCTGTTACGGCACGACCCCGGTCATCGCGGGTGAGGACCAGCGCTCCGTCGCGCGTGAACTCTTCCGGTGGCGGTGCCTCGGCACCAGGCCGGGTCCGGGTCCAGCCTGTCAGTGTGCCGTCCGCCGAATAGTGATACGTGTCTTTCCAGGTCTTGGGGGTTTGGATCAAAGGGTCGACGTAGTTGCCTGAATCGGTGCCGCCATGGTAGGTCACGGATTGAATTCGCTGGTGTTTGTCGTACTCGCGCTCTTCGTTGTCGAGAAACAACCACGAAACAAATGCCGGGGCCGACCACGTCGATCCATTGTGGGCGAACACCCCGATATCGACACGATTCGACTCGATCGCACTTTCAGGATATGTCGGGCGGCGCGGATGCCACCCAATCGTCAGTTCGGCTCGCGTGCCCGCCTCATCGAGCGGCTTGACGGAAATCCTGGTCGGATCGCCTCGCAGGATCTCCCAGCGGAATTTCAATGGCCGCTTCTGGATGTCGGCGCTGTCTTGGGCCGAAAGAATCATCTTTCGCTCGAATTGTACAGATCGGCCGATCCGGGCGATGGCACACGGCGTGTCGAACAGAGTTTCGCGATCTCCGATGTCGAAATAATCTCGCCCCACCAGGCCTCGATCCTGGGATTCGATGCGGAGGCGCGCCAGTGGCGGGATGGTGTCGACCGTCATCTGGTGGGCCACTTCGATCATCCGGGCCGGGTCGATCTGTGTGCCCTCGAACACCGAGGGATGTGCCAGACCGGTGAAATAGTCGGACGGTTGCCGGCACGCCCCATAGGTCGACCGCACCAGGGACTGCAGCGTCGGGGCCATCAGTCCGGCGGCCACGATGCGCTGTTTCACCTCGGGTTGGAATGCCGCCAGCGTACAGGCGAGCGCCTTGAGAATCGGCAGGTCAGAGCCGGATGAACCCTGGCTGGTCAGCAGATAGGGCGTATTGGCGGGAAACACGTCGCCATACCCGTCGGGGCCGTTGTGCCCCGGGTCGTGATCGCGATGTTCCGGATACACGTACAGATGATTCTGGAAATATTGCACCGTCAGGCACAGCATTGACCCGGCGTCTCCATAGGCCTGCCGCGAGTTGCTGCGCCAGAAACGGGCATCGGTATTCGCCGTGGATGAATTGCCAAATACGACTCCGCCGTGCAGGATGCGGTTCTGCAGTCCATACCCCGTGTCGCGGGCAATGGATGGTCGATATTCCACCCGGTGTAGTTGCGGAAACGGCCCGCAGTCGAGTGCCGAGTGATCGCGATCCCAGTTGTCGTACAGGTCGCCGAAGTGTCCGGCCGCCGTTCCCGAGGCGAACCACTGGCTGAGTTTCTGGGCGACATCGCCGTTCTCACGGGCCACGGGGGCCGGCTTTTCCGGACGCTGCCAGCGAAACGCCGTTCGCAACAAATTCGTGGATTCGTTCCAGGCCGTATTTTCGGGGCCCACCCACGCGATGTCGCCATCGAATTCCCCTGGCCGGGGTTCAGGGGCAGGCAAGGGTTTCTGGGCGGCTTCAACGACCGCCGCATATTCGGGCCTCCCGCGCAGCGTAGCCAGATCGGGGTCTTGTTTGAGCGTGGTGACATCCCGAAATCCCAGTTCAACCGCCAGTTTCAGCGATTCCAGTGCCTGATCCGGTTGTCGCGAAAGCGCCTGCAGGCAGGCGAAGTTGTAGTGGGCGCGTGCCGAGAAAGGGGCTACTCGCACGGCCTGCTCGGTGAGTTGCAGGGCTTCGGCTGTCTGGCCCTGTTGGACCAGAAACACAGCCCGTGTCTGTAACCGACGGCTGACCTCGTTGCGGGCGGGGCGCTGAAACAACGGTGTCTCATCAGCGCGCCCATACCGAAACAATTGGCTGATGAGCAGTATCAGCAGGCACAAGTGCAGCCGCGATCGTATCATGCTTCAGAAGGCCTTTGTCGACATGGAACCAGTCGCACATGCGCGAGACGTGTTTCACACAACCTGGAAAGAGGCCAGTACCATCCTTGTCCGGCGCATCTGCTGCTTGAGCCTGGCGGCAGACTTTGCATCCTGCGGTGGATTCTAAGGAGATTCGTGCAGGGCTGCCATGAAGGCCGGGGGGCGCGCCTTAGGGGGCCGATCGATTTCGCCGCGATGTGACAGCGTGGCCGCTGCCTGACTCGCGCCGGTTGGACCAATTCCGTGCCGCTGCATCGACACGAAATTGGTTGCACTGGCACCTGATTCAGGCCGCGTCGAGTCGCGAATCGTGTCGCAGTTGCTCAACCCAGTTTTCGTGCATCAGTGCCGCGGCCCGCTGTTCCGCTTTCCGTTGGGCGGCCCGGTGATGCAACGGTTTCGCATTCGAGACGGCGGCCGTGCCATGAGCGACGTGCACCAGTTTTCGCGACAATTCCCAGACGGGAATCATGCGAGTTTCGTAGCCGTGATCCCACAATTGCCGGGAGATCGCGTATCCGCCGGTGATCAAATCGCCATTGGGGCAGAACGTCAGGCCGTGCTCGAGAATGGGCCCCGTCCGGTACATGGCGCAGTAATCGCGCGGGTAGTGCCCCTCGCGGAAGGAGCTGCGCGCCCTGCGGCCTGTCCAGCGTTTGACTTCGGCCACCAGCGACCCGACCAGTCGCTTTTGCAGGGCATACCACGGGCTTTCGAGGTTGAGTTTCCACGCTCCCGACGCGGCCACCTGCGGGCCGGCGGTGATCTCGCGCAGGAACAGGTCGAGCCAGTCGTCCTGCCGGATAAAGACATCCGAGTGCATGGTCACGAAAAACTCGCCCGTGCAGGCCCGAATGCCCGCATCCCAGGCCGTAAACACGTTGGCGGGCCAATTGGTCACCGTTTCGTCCGGCCGTTCGATCAGGCGGATCCACGGCAGCGAACGCAGGTAGTCGAGGCTGTCGTCACGTGACCCGTTATCGACGACAAGTACTTCGAGATCGTATTTTTCAGAGTGCTTGCGGACTGATCGCAGACAGATCGAAATCATGTCGCGCACCTGCCAATGGGGAATGCAGACGGTGATGCGCGACGGGACCAGATGTGTGGCAGGATTTGACATACGGCGGACAGTCCTTTGTCTAACCGGCCGTTGGCGGCCGGGGGCCAGAGGTCAATAAAAAACCGCGGGTAACCTAGCAGGTTAACCGCGGCGTGGGAATCGAAGTTTTCCGTGTCAACCGGGGTTAACGGGCCGGCAAATCGACACCCAGGAGTTCTTCTTCTTCTTCCTGGATGATGATGCGGGGGGTAACCATCAGCATGGCACTGGAGGTTTCACGGCCAACACCGGTGTTCTTGAACAGACGGCTCACGTAAGGAATCTTGTTCAGGATGGGCACACCGGCCATCGAGCGACCTTCTTTGAGGCGTTTGAAACCGCCCATCAGGACCGTACCGCCGTCAGGCACGCTGACCGTCGTGGCAACACTGACGATTTCGAAGATCGGTTGTTGCACGGTGATCGCAGCGCCACTGCCGCCCTGCTGATTGCCCTGCTGTTGACCGATCTGTCCACCGCCTTGGCCGATCTGGCCGCCACCTTGGCCGCCCTGACCACCGCCGAAGCCACCGATACCACCACCACCGAAGCCGCCGCCACCGAAGCCGCCGCCTTGGCCGCCACCGAAGCCGCCTTGGCCGCCACCTTGGCCACCCGCCTGACCGCCCTGGACGCCAGCACCGCCGGCACCTGTGACGAACGAGAACTGGGCGACATCCGTGATCGCGGTGAACGAGGGGATCACCGTCAGGCGGACATAGCGTCGGTCAGCCGAGATGACAGCCGTGACCGTCATGCTGATACCGTCAGGCAGCACGGTGATCTGCGGGGTGAAGCCCACAGCACCGAAGCCGACCGTGGGGATCAGGCTGGTGACGAACGGACGTTGTTTCGTGTCGGTAACCGTCGCGGTCTGACCATTGAACAGCGTGACTTTCGGAGCAAACAACAGGTTGGTCCGTTGATCGCCCTGGGCCGCGTTGATCAGGAAGAACGTTTCAATGTCACTGAGGATCGCAAACCCGACCTGCAGGCCGGCCGCCGGATTGAAGTTACCGAACTGCGGCACACCAATTCCGAACGAACCCTGCTGGAACGGAATGTCGAGGTTGTTGGCGAACGTGTTGGTCGGCAACAGACCGACGACGTTACCGTACCGCGGCCAGTTGTTGTAGTCAGTCGTGTCGATCGGCGGACCGGCCGTGAACGGGCCACCCGTACCGGCGCCCGATTGACCTGTCTGGCCGGTTTGGCCGTTCTGACCATTCTGTCCATTCTGACCGCCCTGTCCGTTCTGACCGCCCTGTCCAGTCGTTCCCGTCTGGTTCTGGGTGAACACGTTACCGTTACCGTACGGAGGCAAGGGTTGGCCGAAGGTGTTCGGCAGACCGTTGCTGACGTTACTCTGCAGGTTGAAGTTGAAGTCCACACCGATACGTTCGAAGAAGCTGTCGCTGACGGTGATGAACCGGCATTCGATGGTCACCTGCAGGTCTTGCAGACGACGCAACTGGCTGAGCAGATCAGCGATTTCTTCATGGACCGCCTGCGTCTGGCGAATCACCAGGCTCAGCGTGGTGCGGTAGGGCATCATCGAACCGGCACCGCTGGCTTCTTCCCATGATTCAGGCTGCACCGTAGTCGAAATCAAATTCATCAGCGAATTGAAATCGGCCTGTACGCCACCACCGCCCCGGAAGTCGTTTTGTTCGACCACATCCATCGGCGTGCCCCGCCCCGAGCGGCGACCTTCGCGGTCATCCACCTGGGCAAAGGCGGTTTTCTGCGGTCCGCCCACGGCGGCCACGTTCATCTGACCGCCATTGCTGATCGGCGAACGTCCGGCCTGCAGACCGTTGTTGAAGCCCGAACTGATCATGCCGCCGCTGCCGGTGGCCGGATTGAAGTTCGGTACGGGCATCACCAGGTCGGCGACGGGATAGGTCCGCGTGACCAGTTCACCCATCTGCTTCTGGTGGCTGGTAATCATCAGCACGTCGTTCTTGACCATGTAACCCAGGTTCAGCGGTTCGAGCAGCAACTGCAGCACGCTCTTCATTCGAATCGAGTCGATGTTGATCGACACGCTGGTATTACTGTTCACGCCTTCGTTTTCGAGTCCGGCCGGGTCGAGAACGATGTTCACATCGGCCAGCGACTGCAACCGTTTGACCACTTCACTCAACGGAGCGTTGTCGAAGTGCAGCGACACTTCACGCGACAGGCTGCGCTGAATCTTGATTTCTTCGGGCGTGGGCAGCTTGTTGTCCGCGTTCCCGTATTTCTTACGGTTCTCGGTCATCGTCTTCCACTTCCGCGGATCGCCGTAGGTGATATCCTTCGTCCACTCGGTCGAAGCGATATCCACGTCGTTCAGCATCTCGGTGAAGATTTCCGCCTTGCGTTCCCGCAGGTCCTTGTTGAAGGAGTCCTGCTTGGCCAGGCGGGCCTTCAGCAACATGACCTGGGCTTCCGGGCTGGCGGGGCGGAGCAGTTCCGCTTCCTTGGCCAGCACGATCGCTTCGTCTAACCGCTTCTCTTTCAGCAACTGGTTGTAACGATCCACTTTCTCGGCAAAGTCCTGCTCGATGCGGATCTTGTTCTGCTCATCACGTTTGATGCTGTCCTTGATCTCGGAATTCCGCTTGGCGGCTTCGATGCGGGGGGCGTTGAGTTTCGCCGCCGCTTCGATGCGACCGCGTGACTGGGCCAGTTGCTTGAGCAGTTGGCCGGTCACACGTTCTTCCATTCCCGAGCCTTCGACGCTGGCTTGTGCCTTGTCGAGCATCAACAGCCCCTTAGTCGGGTCGGTTGACGCCAGGCCTTCCGCACGGAAGGTCGCGTTGCGGACTTCCGTGCGCAGCTTGTCGATCGCCGCCGTCTGTCGATCGTTGACCGAGTCGATCATCTGGCGCGGTTGATCGTCGTTGACCGTTTCCGCGGCACCGGAGTCTTCCACCTGGCGAGCGGCCGTCAACTGAATCTTCTTGGTCTTGGTGCGGTGTTGCGCGAGGTACTCGCGGATTTCCGACATCTTTCGCGGGTCGAGGCGTTCACCCGACTGGAAGGCCTGGGTGTAGCATTCCACCGCCTGGGCCGTGTCGCCCTTGCGGATGGCCGCTTTGCCACGCTGATACAGTTCATTCGCCGACACTTTGCTGGCGTTGACCGCCGGGTATTCGGCAGCCGCGTCTTCGGATTGGGCCAGTTTGGCAGGTGCCGCATCAGCCGCGTCGTCTTCATCGCCTTCGTCGGCAGCCGGCTGAGCGTCAGCCACTTCCGTCCGGGCGGGGGTCGCCGGAGCTTTGGCCGCCGGTGCGATGTCGAGGTCGAGATCTTCTTCTTCGTCGGCAGGCTGTGCCTTCGCTTGCGCCGTCTTCACCGCCGCCGGAGCCTTGGCCGCGGGAGCGATATCAAGGTCATCATCGTCAGCCGGAGCGGCGGGCTTGGCAGCCACGGGCTTGCTGGCCACGTCCTTGGCAGCCACCGCGGTCGTGCGAGCACGCTGAATCATGGCCGACATATATTCCGGGGTCGGGCCGAGCACATTGTAGGTGACATCCATCTTCTGAGCTTCGTCGACTTTCGCCTGGGCGTCATCGAACTTGCCCGATTCCATCAACACCTGTGCCTGATTCAGCAGGTCGAGGGCTTTCGAGCGGTCTCCCAGCGACTTCGCCGATTCGGTCCGAGCCTTTGGGGCCGGTTCGGGCTTCTTGGCCGGCGCGGCTGCTTTCGGAGCCGGGGCCACGTCGTCTTCGTCATCGCCTTCGTCTTCGTCATCAGCCTGTTGCGGAGCCGCAGCCGGCTTGGCGGCGGGCTTGCTCGCAGCAGCGACGGCCAGTTGCGCGGGAGCCGACGGCTCGCCGAGATCCGAGTCATCTTCGTCTTCTTCAACCACAGCCGGAGCGGCCGGCTTGGCAGCAGCGACAGGGTGCTGCGCAGGGGCCGGTTCTTCGTCGGCTTCATCGTCTGCCTCGTCCGCCGGGGCCTGGGGCTTATTCGAAGCCACTTGCGGGGCGGCCGCGGGAGCGCTCTCTTCCGTATCGTCCATTTCGGCCAGTTCGTCCACGAACTTGCTGACCGGGGCCAGTTTGGCCTTGGCGGCAGCCGTCAGAGAGTTGGCCTTGGTTTTGGCGTCGGCGGTCAGAGCATCTGCTTTGCCCTTGGCGTCAGACGCCAGGGCGTTGGCTTTGCCTTTCGCGTCGCTGGCCAGCGTTTCGGCCGAGCTCTTGGCATCCGCCGTCAGCGTTTCGGCGGCTTTCTTCAGCCCCTTGGCCCGGCGGGCGATTTCCTGCCGGAACAATTCGGGCTTCAGATCGCTCGGGCCGCGAGTGACCTTAATCTGCTCGACTTCCCGCAGCACGCGTTCGGCGTTCGGGAAGTCCCCTTCCTGCAGCATCTGGCGAACGCGGGCCAGCAGAGCATTCGAGTGCTGCCGTTTGGCCACGGTCGAGGTGCTGTCTTTTTTCCAGGCAGCTTCCTGGATTTTGAAAGACTTGATTTCTTCGAGGAGTTGTTCGGGGCTGTCGCCAAACGCCGCGAACTTGGCGCCGAGCTTTTTGCATTCGGCGGCAATCTTCTCGGCTTCGGCCGTCCGACCTTCGTTGAACTTGCGACGAGCGGCCAGCAGCATCTGCTTGGCCGATTCAGTCGGACTCTGCCCACCCGCCTTCGAACGGCTGGCGGCGGGGGCATCTGCCGACTGACCACGGACCACGATGTCGTCAGCCTGGCCTGGCGAGCCGGCCTTCGTCCGGGTTGGGCCGCTGTCTTTCGACTTCTCGGCGGTTACACCTGTTTGCACCCACCACACCTGGGCGGTGAGAAAACAGGTACAGGCGATGAATCCAAATACTCTGCGCAAGGTCGCTTCCTCCTTCTGGCGGCGTGAGTGGGGTCCTGTCTTCGTTTGCGGTAACGATCGTACGGTCGACCGTGACATGGCTTCCTCGTTTCGATTTCTATCAGGCAAAAAAATGGAACGTGGGAGAGACTGCCTGGCAGGCCGGGCTGAATGCCTGGACGCTGGAGCAGACTCTTTTGCCGGCACGGGACCGTGACGACAGGGGGGGGACGCTTTGATTTGTGTATTGGGGGAGAGGTGAGGGGAGTAGTGTTTCGGTAGATAATGGAAATGGCCCGGATAGGTCAATACCTTTCAACAGGTTTTTGTACGTCTGTTTTTTGTTTTGTAAAAGTTCCAAAAAAACATCCTCGTCCGCGACTCCGCGCGGTGGGCTCCTCGGCATAGATACCGCATTTCTTCGAGCTTTTTTCGCGTTTTGGCCAGTCGCGCCGCCGCGGTTTACGAATCTCTTTTTATGGCGCGCCGTATGCATGGTTTCTCTTCGGAGAGTGAGAGCGGCACGACGCGGATGTTACGGCACCCCAGCGGGAAACACCTGGCGTGTTCCTGCGTCGCCGCGCTCGCGATTTGACTGTCGCTCTGACTCTGTGCGCACCACCCACGCCGACCGTGGGCTCTGGCCACTCCGTAACCGCGCACTCGCGCGAACGCTCTCTCAGACGGGCCGTGACGTCGCGACCACTTCGGCAACATTCGCCTGCCAACACTGGATGGGGCCCGTTTCGTCGTCGCTGTGAAGGGGCGAGGTGGTCAACTCCCGATGCATTTGAGTCGCGTGGTTTGTGCCCTGAATGAGCGTGGGTGGCACCTATCAGTAGGGAACTACGAAATACACGAAAAAAAATTCTAGCCAGACGAACGCGTGTTGCGAGTTCTTGGGTGTGGTGCGCAGCGCACGTTTCGTGTCTGTCGTGATGGCGACTGATGACAGGCGGACCAGAGTTTGAAAGCTTGTATTCGGTATTCTCTGTCGGATGGAATTGTGTTTTCGAGGTGTCTTCCGGTGGGACTTTGCGACGAATAGCCTGCGTTCTGGATCGCTGAGTGATGTTCGTTAACAATAATGGGTGGCGATTGTGATGTCGGGGGGGGCGCAAGGCTGTGGTCTGCCGGCGCGTATCGGCGGCGCGGAATTGTGACCGCGAATCGGGTCACGGGGCAAAAAAGAAACGGCAGGTTTCCACTGGGGAAACCTGCCGTTTTCTGTTACGTGCGTATTTTTAATCTGATGGCCGGGGCCGTCTTGGGGATTGGGCTGGCCACATCGACGATCGCAGCGTCTTTCGCACGTCGTCGTGTGCCTCGCACGTTATGGTGCAGCGCGGGGTTGACCCCGTGCTACTTGACCGGGTCGTCGTCGTCGCTGGTCTTGTCCTCTGGCTCTTCGGGTTCGTCGGGTTGTTCCGGTTCCGGGCTGACCGCACGAATCGCTCGCACGGTCTGTTGATCGTCGGCCAGACGCAGCCGAATCTCGCTGCCGGCCTTCAAGTCACCCGCCTGGGCCGGTTTTCCATCCAGCAGAATGAGCGTTTCGGCGGACAAGGTCCATTCGCGGTGAGCCCCTCCGTCGTCTTCCGTATCGACCGCCACCTGAATCCGGCCCGTCTGGGTGTCGATCGCGATCACCGCACCATTCACGATCGGGAATTCGTCCCCTTCGAGTTCGACGGCGTTGACGGTTTGTCCCAGGCGGTTGAATTCCAGCGGAATCCGCATGCCCGGTTTCAAGTCTTGAGGGGTGGCCGGCAATCCGCCGATGCGTACAATCGCATCCGCGGCCAATTGAAATTCTCGGGGCTGCGGCTGGGGAGCCGATTCGTCGTCGTCATCGTCGATGACATCCACGGCGGTGACAAGTCGCCCGGGGCCCATTCGCTGGATGGTCACTTCTCGTTTGGCACCGGCGATGTGGATTTCGTTGACGGTGCGATGGTCGGCTGCCAACCGCAGCGAGGCGTATTGCCCGGCCCGCAGATCGGCCAGTTGACCCGGCTCGTACGCCGTCCACACCCTGGCCTGAGGCGCGATGTTGAGACTCAAGAGTGTTTGAAATTCGTCGAGTCGAATCGTAACGGCAGTCGGACTGACCGTCACCAGTTCGCCTCGCAGTCCCATTTCGAAGCGTTGGGGATCATCACGCAACATCCCGTACGCCAGACTGCCGGCGGTCAGCAGGGAAATCAGGCAGACAGCCACCGTCTTCAGTTTTTCGAGCCCCATCATCTTTAAAACTCCCTGTGCTAATGTGGTTGCCGTGGTCATCGAACTGGTAGGCAAGGTTCCGGTCGCAAAGGCTCCCGCGGTTTGTGAGGTCACTCCGGCCAGGGCCGACCAACCGGCCGCCGACGCAGGGGCCGGCGCCAGCCAGACCGCCAGCAGGGCGCCCGAGAGCGAGACGCCACGACGCAACAGCCGTTTCCGGAGTTGTTCGCGGCCCCGTTCGAGCCGGTCTTTCACTGCTGCCGGACTGAGTCCCAGTCGTTGGGCCACTTCATCTCTCGACAGACCGGCGACCTGCGTGAGTAGAATCACCTCTCGAAAAATGGGTGGCAGTTGATCGACTTCCGCGTCGAGCAATTCGGCCAGTTCGAGTACCGCCGCTTCCGAATCGGCCGGTGCCGCAGTCATTGAATGTTCCGCCTGCAGTTGGCGGGCGGCGGCGCCTTCTTTAAGTCGCCGCCGGGCGGCCAGACCGCGCAACTTCAGGGCCGTGCGGCGCGCCGTCTGATGTAACCAACCGGCGACCGATTCATGTGTCACCAGCGTGCGGGCTTTGCGGGCCAGCACCAGAAATGTGGCCTGGAAGGCGTCTTCAACATCGGAGGTCTGTTGCAGCACGCGCCGGCAGACTCCGCTGACCAGGCCGGTATGTCGCTGCACCAGCGTGGTGAACGCCGCCTGCTGACCTGCCAGAAACCGGGTCAGTAATTCCCGATCGCTGCAATCCACATCATCCCCGGCGAACTCGGCGCTGCTCGCGGGTTGCACAAGTAACGCTTCTGACATCGAACATCCCTTTTTGAAGACCAGATTTCGTAACCGTACCTGTCTGAGAATGCCTTGTCAGCCCTGTGCGGCGGGGAAATTCCGATAAATTTTACGCCCAACGTCAACAGCTCCGCTCACTGCAGGTCATGCCAGTCAGAGATTCACCCTTAAATCGGCCTTGATTCGGGGACAGAAACCGGGAGATGGCCCCGCGCCGAATTGGCCTGGAGCGGTGCCCGCCGTAGAGGAGACCCGTAGGGGAGCGTTGCGCCGAAGCGGTGGGACAGTTGACAAGCTCTCGCGAAAATCGTCAAAATCGGACGAATATGTAGAGGTGTCAGATTTGTAGTCCCGCCTCATTTGTGGAAAACGTTGTGGTCCATGCCGCGCAGGCTTTCACAGCACTTCGCGCCCTGAATCAGATGGATTCCATCCCACCCCGTTCGAGTTGTCGTGGTCGATTCCATACAAACGCGAATCGACCGGCTGCCTCGAGTTCGTCGCTCAGTTACTGGAAACAAGGAGACCAACATGTTGAAGAAGATTGCTCTGACCTTTGCTGTGAGTGCTGTCGGACTGTCGCTGGTGATCCCCACGTTCGCTGCCGCCCCGGTGAAGATCTCGGCTGTGGCTCCCGTGGCCGACATCGCCGCGCAGGCGGATGCCCGTGTCAAGGCGCTCGAAGAAGCACTGAAGTCGGATGAAGAATTCAACAAGGCCAAGGGCAAGCTGATTCCCTCGGAAGCCGGCGTGCTCGCTGCTCTCGCCCAGGCCATTGCCGAATCTGAGGAAAAGGCCGGCTGGCAGGCAACCGCTCCCGATGTCCGTGATGCGGCGATCGCGTTGAGCAAGGCCAAGAGCTACGACGATGCGAAGAAAGAATTCGCCGCGGTGAAGGACGCCCTGGGGGGCAAGTCCTCGGGCGCGAAAGTCGAATACGACTGGGCCAAGCTCGTGAAGCTGGGCGTGGTGATGGATCAGATCAGCAAGCGCAACAACAAGTTCCGTCGCAATACCAAGAAGAAGGATGCCTCGGACGCCGAGATCAATGAAATGATCGGCGACGCCACCGTCGCGGCCGTGCTCAGCCTGGCCACCCACGACGACACGCACGAAGTCAAGAGCAAGAAAGCCGAAGACATCGAGCTCTGGAAGAAGTTCGCCAAGGAATACCAGACGCAGATTTCGGCGACCTCCGCCGCTCTGAAGAAGAAGGATATGGCCGGTGCCGCCGACGCCTGGAAGAAGTCGTCCCAGGCCTGCAATGACTGCCACGCCAAGTTCAAAGAAGGTGAATAATCACCGCGTTGCACTAAGATACTGAGTCTTCTCGGCCCGATCGCTCCGTAGCGATCGGGCCGACTGCATTTCTACCCCGTGTTCCCCGCGGTTTTGTCGCTGATTCCTGGTGCCATTGTGGTGCAGGCGTCTCGTCTGCCCTGCTGTTTTTTGCCGACCCGCCTCCATCCGCCGCTTCGAAAAGTCCTGTTGAAGCGATTCCGGAAAGTCGCGACAATTGCGAACAGATCGGAAGGCTGTGCTCACCTCTGCGAGAGCGGCTTCTTTTTTTGTGCGATTATTCTAATCTGCGAGGATCCGTGTCATGCGTACGCTTGCCGCCTGCGGACTGTGTCTGGTGGTTCTGACCACCCCTGATCTGCTGCTGGCGCAAGCCGGCAGTGGCAAGTCCCGCGGGAAATCCTCGCTCAAAGATGGCATTACCACCTATGGCGATCCTCCCTTGAAGCCGGGTCAAGGGGGGAAGCGGACCCACACCACAAACATCGAAATTGAACTCGTCACGACCGGCGAAGGCGTGGGAACCAAGGCCCGCGATTGGGCCGACCTGTTCAGTCGGCTGGAAACGGTCGTCACGGTCCGCAATAGCCGGGTGGAAGACAAGCTCGGTGTCACCGAGACAAAGGTCAATAACAGCCTGCGGAATGTGCACGTCGTGGGAGTGATCGACCCCAAGGGACGATTGATTCTCCCCGATCAGGTGCTTTCGCTGGAAGACTCCAGCAAAGTGACGAACTGGGTGAAAGATCTCAGAATGTATGGTGCCCAGGGCAATCCCAAGGGCCAACCGGTCTGGGGGCTCACCAAAGAACAGTTCGCCACGATTCACGCCACGCTCAAGAAACCGCTGACGGTCGAGACGAAAGATGTCCCGGTTTCGCAGGTGGTCGCGGGGTTTGAAATTCCGCCGGAACATCCGCTGGTGTTTACGCAGGCGGCAACACGGGCCCTTAAAGATCGTGGCGAAAACGCACGCGTGGCACAATCGTTCAAGGGAGTCAGCCAGGGAACGGCCCTGGCGGCTTTGCTGGCCGACCAGGGATTGGGGTTCCGGCCGAGACGTCTGCCCGATGGCAAAATTGAACTCTCGGTCGCCACCCGCGATGAGGCCCGCGATGTCTGGCCGGTAGGATGGCCCCGGCAGGCGGAACTCCCGGCGACCGCGCCGGCCCTGCTCCAGTTTAAGGCGATCGACCTCGACGAAGAACCGCTCGATGATTTGCTCGATGGGGTCTCAGAAGCGTTGCAAATGCCCGTTCTGATCGACCGTGCGGGACTCGAAGCCAAGCACATCAACTTGTCGGATGTCAAAATCACATTTCCGCTGAAAAAGGCCACCTGGATTTCAGCCCTCAAGGAATTCACGTTCAAAGCGAAAGCCCGACCTGATGTGTTGCTCGATGATGCCGGGCAACCGTTTCTGTACATCGTTCCCCTCGATGCTCCGGCTCGCGCTCCGAAAGGCTGACGATGTTTACGGGTGAAGAAATCGTAACCGAGTTACTGACGCTCGGGATTACCCATGTCGTCTGGCTCCCCGACAGCACTCTCGGTCCCTGGGAACAAGCTCTGCAGGCGGCCTCCGCGCGCGGCCTGCACCTGGTGCGAGTTTGCCGCGAGGCAGAAGCCTGGGCCATTGCCATGGGACTCGAACTGGGGGGCGCCCGCCCCATCGTCATGATCCAGTGTACCGGGCTGTTCGATTCGGGCGATTCATTACGCTCGGCACTGTACGACTATGGCATGCCTTTGTTCGCCGTGGTGGGGTATCGAAATGCGCTCAACCCGACTGCAAATGACTCGGCCCGGGACTATACCGAACCCAATTTGCGGTCCTGGAACATCAGCTATCAGTTGATCGACCGCCCGGAAAAGCTGGGGGAACTCGCGGCGCATTACCAGTCGTGCCGGGCGGCGGGGCAACCCGGCGTGGTTCTGCTGGCCGAGGGAAAACTGTAGTTCCCCTCGCTGGCCCCTGGGTGGCGGACCTGAAATCAGCGCACGGACGGGGCCTGCGGTGTGGCGGGCAACTCCACCTGCGGAACCTGTGCATCCGCCGCGTAAAAGGTCACGATGGCACCCATTTCGGGTTTCAGGTAGACCCCTTCTTCGTCCGCAGGCACACTGATTTTCACTCGCACCGACACAGCGCCTTTGGCCCGATCGGCGATCGGCATCAGTCGTGAGACGTAGCCCCGGTAATTTCGATCGGGATACGCTTCGGCCCGCACGATGCATTTCTGGTCTTTGAACACGCGGGAAATGTCCCGTTCCTGGATGCTCAGATCGACTTCCAGGTTCGACAGGTCGGCCATGTCGCAGATACTGAAACTCCCGTTGAAGGCCACCGGGTTCACAATATTCCCTTCCTCCACATTCTTGCGGAGCAGGGTCCCGGTGATGGGGGCCACGATTGTGCAGTTCTCGAGACGCCATTCTGCTTTGCCCAGGTCAGCCCGCGCCGAATTGACGTCGGCCTCGGCGACCTTGATGCGTTCAACTTGCGGGCCGCGCACGATTTCGAGGGCCCGAGCCAGTTTCGAGACACGATGTCGCAGGGCGTCGTATTCGCTCTGCGATTTTTCGAGCTCGATGGGGCTCACCGACCCGTTCTTCGCCAGCATCTTGTTCCGTTCCAGAACCGCTTTGGCGTAATCGCATTGGCTGTTCGCCTCGGACAACTCGGCCTGGGCTCGCTCAATTTCCTGCGGGACATTTTTGCGTTCCGTCAGCAGTTTCTGCTCGGCGGCCGCCAGAATGGCCCGGCACCGGGCTACGTCGGCTTCGTAATCCGTCGATTCCAGAACGGCCAGAATATCCCCTTTCTCGACCCGCAGCCCTTCTTCCAGTTGAATCCCCTCTTCCGGTTTCTGGCCCGGCTTGTGGATTCGCAGGTAGCGGACCATGCCCCCCACTTTGGGGCTGACGAGAATCTGATGGGCCGGAACGATGTACCCCTTGGAGTCGAGCGACAGATTTCCCGAGCGGGCCGAGGTCTCGGCCGGTCGCGGCGCGGTGGGCACCGTTCCCGCGGGCGTGTCGTTAATTCCGTCTTCAATTGACTTCCAGAGTTTCTCGGCGTTTTCGGCCGTCAGATCAGGCGACGACTGCCGCAGGTAAGACACCAGTTTTTGACGCGATTCTTCGGGGGTCGGGGCATGAAACCGATCCCACGCCAGGTATCCCGTGGTGCCCAGCAGACACAAACACAGCAGCCAGGCCGTTTTCGACGAACCCTGCGGCCGTTGCATTTCGACACCCGTCAGACGCAGCGATTTGACCTTGCTGCTCAGCGCGGCTCCGTTGCCACCCGGGGCGCTGCGGGCCGGTTCCTGTCCGGGCAGGTCTTTTTGAAGAGTGTCACTCACGTTTGTACATTCCTCTGGAAATTGAGCCCTGATCGAGGGGGACAAGCCGCGGTCCGTCCCGTGCGGTCTCGCTCGACGTGCAGGAAATCCCCCGCCAAGTATAGGCAGGGGAATAGGGGCCTTGCCATGCGGAAATCGGTCGGTCAGCAGTGCCCGATCTGGACAGTAGTCATCGGTGTCGGAAACCGATAAGCTGCAACCGATTTGATGGAAGTTGCTTCCCTGTATCCCTTTTCACCGTGGAGTACCCCGCCATGCCGCGCATCCGGGCATTTCTGGCCGTCTCGGTCCCCCTCTTCGCACTCGCCTTGTCCGCCAATGCCGCCGATCCTGTTCGGACATTTACCGATGCCGCCCAGGCTGGTCCTGACTTCCTGATCCAGGGGGAATATGAAGGCAAGATTGGTAAGGACACCGTGCTGGGAGCCCAGGTCATTGCCCTGGGGGATGGGAAGTTTGACGCCGTGTTCTATGCCAAGGGATTGCCGGGAACGACTCCCGATAAGACTCGCGTCTTCTTGAAAGGGGAGACCAAGGAGGGCATTCCTGTGTTCACCGCCGACAAACTGCAGGCCCAGATCAAGAATGGCGTGTTCTCCGGAAAGCTGGATACGGCTGAGTTCCGCCTGAACCGGGTGGAACGGCAGTCCCCCACCCTCGGTGCCAAGCCGCCCGCGGGGGCCATTACGCTGTTTGATGGCACCAACACCGAAGAATGGGTCAACGGTCGTTTGCAGGAAGGTAATCTGCTGGGAGTGGGGACCCGCACCAAACGCACCTTCAAGAAATACACCTTGCACCTCGAATTCCGGACGCCGTTTATGCCCTACGATCGTGGCCAGGGGCGCGGCAACAGTGGCCTGTACTGCAATGATCAGTACGAATTTCAGATTCTCGATTCGTTTGGTCTGACGGGCGAAAACAACGAGTGCGGGGGGTACTACTCCTTTGCCAAGCCGGCCTTGAACATGTGCCTGCCTCCGCTGTCGTGGCAGACCTATGACATCGACTTCGCCATGGCCCAGTTCGATAACGAAGGCAAGAAGACCAAGCCCGCCGTGGTGACCGTCAAACTGAACGGCGTGGCGGTGCACGAAAACTACGAGATTCCCAAGTTCAACGGCGGCGGCGGACTTTCGGATGAATCCAAGCCCGGAGCCATCTATCTGCAGGACCATGGTAACCCGGTGCATTTCCGGAACATTTGGATCCTCGAGAAATAAGCCCTGCTGGGCATGGGTTCCTGCCACCCGAACGTTGCGGGTTGGCAGGACGTGTGCCAGGCACTGACTTCTTGAACTCGGCCCGGTGTCTGATGTTAGACCCGGGCCGTTCAAGGTTGCCCGGATCCTGTGCCGATTCGCATTTGGCTTGAACCAGCGCTCGAACCATTCTGCTGGTAACCTATCTCGATCAGAGAGGTGACTCGATGCCGGTTGTACCCCTGACCACGGCTGCCTTGCGGGCAGCGATCAATCAACTGCCTCGCTTTCCGCTGGGGCACTACCCGACGCCTCTGGAACACCTCCCCCGGTTTTCGCAGGCGGTCGGGGGCCCCGAGATTTACATCAAACGCGATGACTGTACCGGGCTGGCAATCGGTGGCAACAAAACTCGACACAATGAATTCCTGATCGCCGATGCCCTCCGACAAGGGGCCGATATCATCGTCTGGGGAGCTGGTGTTCAGAGTAACAACTGCCGCCAGACCGCGGCCGCCTGTGCGAAGGCCGGCCTCGACATCCACCTGGTTCTCGGACGTGGACGGCCGGCGAATGGCCCGGATGTTGTCCAGGGAAACCTGCTGCTCGATCACATCGTGGGAGCCCATGTCGACATTGTCGAGGCCAAGATTGGCGCTGAACTCGACGAGTGCATCGCACAGGTCGCCGCCCGGCATACCGCGAATGGGCGCCGCGTCTATGCCTGGGACCGCCACAAGGTCAAACCGCTGGCTGCCGTCAGCTACGCTCTCTGCGTGACCGAGATCGTCGAACAGTCCTCTGCCGCCGGCTGGGCCCCGACCGCGCTCTATGTCAGCTCCGCCGGGTCGACAGGTGCCGGAGTGGTCGTCGGCCAACGGGCCCTGGGGTTGTCGTGCCCCGTGCGGAGCATCGCTCCGATCAAGTGGGATTGGGACACTCAGGCTGACATGGCCCAGATCGCTGACGATGCCGCCCGGCTCATCGGCCTCGATCTGGGGATTCGCCGGGACGACGTGGATGTCTCATTCGACTCGATTGGTCCGGGCTACGGTCACCTCTCGGACGACGGCTGCGCCGCACTCGCGTTATTGGCGCGGACGGAAGGCATATTGCTCGACCCGAGCTATACCGGTAAGGCGATGGCGGGATTGATTTCCGATGTGTGCAACGGGCGGCTGAAGTCCGGCGATCGGGTCGTATTCATCCATACCGGCGGCACCCCGGCGCTGTTTGCCTACCACGCCGGCCTGGTGGAAAAGATTCCAGCACGCAGATTGGTGTAAGGGGTTGTTATAAA
>JAFEBR010000449.1 GCA_018242565.1 Planctomycetota bacterium
ACGGCCATTGGAATCGACTGCCATCGGTCTGGTATCCATTGCTGTCGGCATACCGCGCAAAGTCGAGCCACTGCAGAGCCATCCGCTCGCCATCATGCCGGGACTGCAACAAGCGATCCACAACCGTCTCGTACGCAGTCGGCGAGTCGTCGTCCACAAACGCAGCGACTGCCTCTGGAGTCGGTGGCAACCCCGTGAGGTCCAGCGATACCCGACGGATTAAGGTGCGCCGGTCCGCCCGAGACGCAGGAGGGATTCCTTCTGACTCTAAACGCGAAAGCACAAAATGATCGATCGGATTCTGCGCCCAGCCGGCCTGTTTCACTGCGGGGACCGCCGGACGTATTACAGGGAGAAACGCCCAATGCCCCTGATATTCGGCCCCCTGAGCGATCCATTGTTTTAACAGCGAGATCTGCCGGGCCGTCAATTTCTTACCTGAATTCGGAGGCGGCATTTGCAGTCCGGGTTCTGTGGTGTCGATGCGCTGGACAAACTCGCTCTCGGCCGGATTGCCCGGCACAATCACCCCGGTCCCGGAATCACGCACGCGCAAGGCCGCCTCGCGCGCATCCAGACGCAGATCACCCTGTCGTTTGTTCTCGTCGGGCCCGTGGCACTGAAAGCAATTGTCGGACAGAATCGGGCGAATATCACGATTGAACACCACCCGGTCGGCGCTCGGATTACCGGCCTGGGCCTCACGCAGCGCCCCGGACTGCAGAACGGCGACCACAATCACAATGAAAACAGCAACGTGAATGTCTCTGGTCAGGGAAATCCTCGTACGCATAGAAAGCATCCAATCTGCTGACAGGGTCGGGGCAACAACTGATCATCAACGTGCCCCGATGGATCTCATCGTATCGCATTGGGCCACCTTCTTAAAACACCTGACGGCCAAAACCAGCAAGCCGATGATGGCTCTGACCCGCCCCATTGGCAACGTCACGAACGGGCGATACAGTTCAAAACCCGCTCCCTGGACCACTACCTGTACCAAACGCTGGTGGCATGACTCGTCTCAACAAATTTCGCACCGCCAGCGTGGTCTTCGCGCTCGGAATCGGTCTGATCGTCTATGCCGCCGACAAGGGTCTGGCCAAACCCGTCTTCGATGCCGTCCGGGCTTTGCCCGCGGGAGACAAAATCTCGCATTGCCTGCTGATGGGCACGCTGGCAGCACTGACAAATCTGGCATGGTCCTGCCGACGGCTCGGTTCACGCGACTGGAGCCCGGGAATTGGCACCTTGGTCGTGATCGTGATCGTCGTCGCCGAAGAAATCTCGCAAATATGGATTCCCGGCCGCACGTTCGAATGGCTCGATCTGACAGCCGATGCCGTCGGAATCGCACTCGGTCAGTGGATCGCGTTGCGGATCTGGCGCCGCGGCTGAACGCCCTGTCCAACCGCGGCGAGACGTGACCGACCGGAAATCTGACGGGGTTCTGGCCCGTTATTTCGCGGCAGCCGGAGAGTTCTTGTCGGCAAAGACAGCCACTTCCCAGAGACTGGCCCAACCTCCCTGATCATTTTCCAGAAAAGTGATGCGTACGAATCGTGTCTCGGGAGCATCAAACTGATGAGCCGCTTCGTTCTTGCGATTCTGGGACGCATCGACCGACGTCTTCCAGGCCTTTCCGTCTGCAGAAGTTTCGACCACGTAACGATAGGCCACCGCCGGGTTTTCCCAGTCCAGTCGGCAACCCGTTACATGCTGGGTACGGGGCAATTCAATCTGCAGCCACTCTCCACTGGCACCACTGCTCGCGCACCACCGGGTCCCGACGCGACCATCGATGGCATGAGCCGCCAGATTGTTCTTGTCTCTCTCTTCGGTGGATGATGTCGCCTTGCCTCCCTTGGCCGCATTGTCGAGTTCCGCCCGGACGGGAACCGGCTTCAGATATTTGTCGTTCAACTTGTCGCAAGCCCACAAGGTGCCACGCGTAATCAGATCGAGATATTTCGGATCGCGGACCGTTTCGTTGTGATGTCCCAGGGTCGTCCCAAACACCCGGGTCTTTTCGTAATCGTTCGTCCACACGCAGACTTCGTCGTTCCCTTTTTCACGATTCTTGGAGACAGCCAGGGGATGTGTCTTATCCCAGACCTTTTCGATCCAGTAGAGTTCCCCGGCAGGGTTGGCCCATTCAGTGCCAAAGGTCGCCATGATGGGATGCTTGGCATCGCGATTGGTCACCTCGTGAGCGTAGTGGGCCCCGTGCCGACGGGAGGTGACGCCACAGAACTTGAACCATTCGTCGGTGCCGTCACGGTAGCAGTGCATGGCACAATGCAGCACGACCGCGGGCAACCCCGCTTTGTGCGGCTTCAGCACGCGTGCCGTCCAGGTGGGATCGGGAATGTCCGAGAAACACTCATCGTGAATTACGACATCGTAGCCTTCGGCCCAGTTCTCTTTTTCGTAGAGTTCAATTTTTGAGGTGGTCGCCGTGCCTCCCTGTTGCACCATCGTTACCTGGACATGCGCCCGTTCTTCCATACCTTTGGCGATGAAGACCTTCTGATTTTCATAATCATGGCAACAGCCGCCGCACACCAGCAGGACCTGCAGCGGTTTCACTTTGGCCTGTTGTGCACCGGCAGTCGAACACAACAGCAGGAACAACGATGCGGGCAAACCGAAACGAATGATTTTGTGCATGGCGCGTGCAATCCTGTGACAAATTGAAAGGTCTGATGCCAGTATCTTGGAGATTTCCCGGCCAAATGGCAACCACCGGACACCGGCCCTCACAGCTCTGCGGGGCTCTACCGGTCGAGTGTCCTTGGCAGCCCGATGTGACACCGAAAACGCCGAGCCACCAGTAGCAACTCCAGCGGCTGGCGAGCGGCCTCTCATTGGACGGGGGGCTTTTCGATCGGTTCCGACTCGTACAACCGGGCCAGTTCCAGCAAGAGTGGCTCGAGCAACAGCAGGTAGTCGTCTTCCGCGATTTCTGCCTTTCGCAAGCGCAATTGCGCGAGGTCCAGCTCCAACTGGTCACGGCGCTCACGAACGGCTATCGGCAAAGCGAGTTCCTGCCGGCTCCTCACCAAGCAGAACTGAGAGGCTCGCAAGCCATCGGGCGATGCGCCCCCTTTGGCAGTCTTCGTCGCACGGACACCCGCAAACCAGTCCGCAGGTGTGCCCAGTCCATCACCATTGTCATCCAACAGTGAATGCTCAGTTTCCAGCCGGCCCTCGCTGGCATAAAACTCGCGCACGCCAGCGGCGGCAAACAGCCACGCTTCCAACAACGAGACCTGCTCGTCTTTGTCGAGATCCGCCTGGGGGTCGAGCAGCGCTCGCGAAACGTATTCGCCAAATCGGGCAAAGTTCTGCTCGTGACCACTCTTCGTGGCAGTCACCACGACACGTCCGGGCCCCGAAAGCTCATTCAAGAATGGGCTGCTGCAACTCGAACAATTGATGACCGCGATGGGTCGCCGGGCATCTTTCAGCCATTCGGTCAGGTCTGCAGGCGAGATATCGGGGCCGCGCAGGTTGAATCGCGCCGTCTTGCCATCGAATGTCCCGTGACCAATCAGCGCCAGCCACAATGGTTCCGTTGTTTCCTGCGCCGCCAATCGCGTGAGACGGTCTTTCAAGACGTCCCGATCGGTCGCTGGTTCTGACGGAGTCAGTCCGATCGAGAAGTACTCGGCCTGCCCCTGCTCGGCGGCGGTCTGCCAGCGTTTGGCCCATTCGCGGAACTGCGGCACGAATTCCGGGGCCCCTTCGGCTCCCACGACCACGACAACCGCCTGACGAGGGGGCGGGTCCGCCAGCAGGCAGGCGCAGGTCAGCAAGACAAATGACGTCATGATCTACCACTCAACAAAGGTATGCTCAATGCCATCTCCACACGGCCGAAGTGTCTATCCGTCTGGACAGTCGCGAAACGACTGCCCGCACGAAACCCGACTCGCTCGAAGAGCATCACGGCAGTCCTTTCCAGCGGCGCAGGCCCCATTCCAGAACCAGGCACGACATGGCAAGGCACAAGACCTGCCAATGATGCCAGAGTTCATAGGGCTTGGTTTCGACGATCGGTATCTTGCGATTGGGTAGACTGGCCACGAACTCATCGAGGCGATCGGCCGGAATCACTTCGCCCTCGGTTTCTCGGGCGAGATTTTCCAACAGCGGCCGATTGACGCTCAACGAACGAAACTCTTCGGTCTGCGGTTCGATCGCCCAACCTGTTTCCCGGCGGCCCACATCACTGCCGTCAGGACCGGTTACAGAAACCTCGCCGACATACGCCCCGGGCACACGTGCCGCAAACGTCGTCTGATAGCGGCCTGCTCCGGCGGACTCTTGCTCCAAGGGCAAATCAATTTGCCGATTGTCGGGGGTGTTGACCCTTAAGGTGACGGTGGCATTATCGAGCAATTCAAATTGCTTATCGCGCACCCGCACGGTGATTTCTACGGTGGGGACGGCGGCACCGGGAACACGACGCGTTTCGACATCGACGCGCCCGGGCACATCGGAAACGAGCCAGCGCACGGTCTGTCGCCACGACTTGTCGAGGTCCGTTTCCGCAGGGTCGGCCTGACGTAATTTCCAGCGCCACAGGTCTCCCACCAGCAGTGCTGCGGTGCGCCCTCGTCCAAATTGCTGCACGACGAGAGCCGGTACAACCGTGCCATCGTCCGCCTGCACTTCAGCCAGCACCTGGGCTCCGGGCTTAATCCGATCAACGCGATTCAACGTCCGAAACTCGGGCATCGCCGACAGGCGGGCCCGTTCATCGACTTCATTCGTGCGGACTCGTACCCAGGGCTGCAACCAACCCTCGCGGGTCAGAGCCAGCCGGTAACCTGAAGCGGACGCCCCTTCAGGCGGACGTTCGAGATACACGGGCAACATTTCCCCGACGGCTCCGCGCTGGTAGCCTCCCTCAAAAAAGGAGTCTTTGCCGCCCAGCATCAGCAAGCCACCCCCGCGACGACTGACGAACTGCTGCAGCAATGACAACTGGTCGGGAGAAAAGAACGCCGATTCGACATCGTCGATGATGACGGCGTGGTAGCGGAACAACTCTTCGGCCGCCTTGGGGAAACCGCCTCGCAGTTCTTCCTGGTCTTCGGTGTGCAAGCGGATCAAAACCGGTTGGTCGTACTGTTCGGCCTGTTCGTCGGCCTGATTACCAAACCCGCGAAACAGCGGATTCGTCCGTTCGCCGGCCCGGCCCAGGAACTTAAACGTGGGCTCGCGTTTGGCAATGCGCACCAAGCCCACCAGATTGACCTCGTCGTCCTCGTCGATGGCCCGCCGCAGAAATTTGAATTCCCAGTTCGGACGGCCCCCGACATACAGAACGCGATACGGCCCACCCCCGCGATCGACCGTGGCCAGTCGCCGATTGTTGGCCAAAGTTGATTCGACCGAGGCATTCGACGTCTCGGGAAGGGCCTCTTCTCCCTTAAGAAACGCCTGCACCGTGAAGAAGCTGACGCCGTGCCGTTCAGGGCGCAACAGGAAGCGCTCGACCAGCGGTTCGCCATCAGTGACGGTCAGATTCTCGCGGCGCTCGACTTCTTTCCCGGCTTCGTCGAGCACGCGCACCCCCACCGATTTGCCCGAAACACCCCGGCCCTCAATGCTGGCGGCAATCGTCACCGGAGCCGCTTCAAAATTCGTTTGCGTGACAGCCACATGCGAAACCGACAGGTCGATCAAGCCTCTATCGTGACCGATGGGCACCGGGTAAACCGGGGGCCAGCCTTTCCAATCAGGCTGCGTGTCCCCCACGTCGGTGGCATTGCCATCAGTTAAAACCAGGACACCCGCCACGGGCTGACCACGGAATCGCTCGACCGCCCGAGTGAGCGCCTCGTGCAACGCCGACGATTCACCGTCCAGGTTCAACTCGGTAAATGACGTCACGGGCTGCAGACTGGAGTCAAATCGATAGCGTCGCAGGTCGAAGTCCTGCCCCAGACGTGTCAGCCAGGAAGCCTGGTCCGCCAACAACGACTGCATCTCACGACCGCGCGACTCACGCCGGCCGGCATCAGCCAACTGCAGACTGCGACTGTTATCGGCCACCACCAGAAACAGATTGCTACCCGGCCGCGGAGCCGTACGATTCACATACGGTTCGAGCAGGCACAACAGGCACAGGCTGATTCCCACCCATTTCAACAACCCGGCCAAGAGGGTCCAGCCTCGGCCCAGACGGCCAGACCAGTACGACCAGATCACTACTCCCGCGGCCAGAATCATCGCCGGCAAGGCCACGGTCAGCCATTGGGGAGCTCCGGCAACGGGAATGAGGTCAGCAAGCAACATTCAACACGGGCCAATCAAACAAGTCGTCGTTCAAGTGTTTCGAAAATCCACCAACGGACTGGCACAGCGGCCAGACCGGCCCCCGGGCTTCATTTGCCCAACCCCAGTTGTTCGTAATACCGGCGGGTCTTTTCTGAATACCGGGGAGGCACCGGATCGCGATCGAGCGGAACCAGCGCCTGCCGGGAATTCCGCCGCATGACCTCTTCTGCCACGCGGTCGGCCAGATCGGCCAAAGGCTCGGCGACCTGCATTCGAACCAGGTCCCAGTTCGGTGCCTTGGAATGTCTTTTTACTTCGGCACGCACACTGCGCGCCCGGTCGCGAATTCGCGCCGCCTCGGCCCGCAGTTCCGGGTCGTCGATCATTTCTTCAACATCACGCAATCGATCTGACCAGTTGAGGAACTCGTTTCCCGTAATGGGCGAGAACTCGGGATTATTCCCGGCTGCCGAATTGTCGGGGCCTGTGAGCCGATCGACATCGCTGGCGCCAACGCGTCCAGTCCGTTGCCCCTCACGATTTTGATTTTCACCGTTACGACGTTCATTAGCCTGACGATTCCCAGGTTGCCCAGCCTGCTCAGTGCGGTTGCCGGGTTGTCGCGGCCCACGTTGCTGGCCGTCACGATTCGCGTCCTGATTCGGCTCGTCGCTCGAACGTTCCCCCTGCCCCGTCTGCCCAGGCTGTTCATCACCGGGCGGCTGGTTTCCGGCCTGTCCGTTGCGCGACGGAGATTGCCGACCAGACTGTTGTCCATTGCGAGGTTGCTGACCATTTCGGGCGGGTTGACCGTTGGGGCGTTGCCCTGCCGCGTTCTGACCAGGCTGCTGCTCGCCGGGAGTACGTCCTTCGCCCGCCTCGGAATCTGGCGATGCCTCAGGATCGGTCTGTTCATCGCCCGGTTCGCGTCCCGTGCCGGTTTGGTTTCGCGATCGCTGGGCATTCTGATCTGGTCGATTCTGCCGCCCCTGGGGCTGACCCGCCCGCTGGTTTGCCGGGCGTTCGCCACCGGGCCGATCTCCCGACTCGTTCGCGGCCGGTTCTTCACCAGTTTCGTTCCCGGCACCGGCTTGAGGCTCGTCACCTTCCGGACGCTGACCATCAGCCTCCGATTGGGGATCGCCGTCCTGCGCCGGGCGACTGTCGCCTCGTGCGTTGGCGCGAGTTCGCGGATTGCGGGGAGCCGGTTCATCCGGTGCGTTCCGGGTGATTTCGTTGTTCAATTCGCGAGACAGATCCTGCAGTTCTTCCCGCGCGCGACGCAGTGCTTCCGTTTCGTCGCCCAGGACTGACTCCGCGGCCTTTTCGACTCCTTCTCGCAATTTTTCAATGCCCCGGCTGGCAATTTTCTCCAATTGCCGGGCATCGTCGGGCATCCCCTGACGAACGGCCCGGTTCATGGCATCCAGCGCGCGGTCGACATTTTGATCCTGCAGGTTGCGGGCCGCTTCATAGAGCCGTTCAGACAACAGGGGCTCGGTCTGTTCCGCCTCTTGAATCGTTTCCTGCATCTGTTCGGTCAGTTTCTTCAAGCGATCGCGTTGCTCGGCAATGTCCCGGGGGATCTCGGTCCGGCGATCGGTGTCATCGGCCAGCGATTTGGGTTTGTCTCCGGCCGTCTGCTGCGGATTCTGCAACTTCTGTCCCAATTCCTGTTCGCGACGCTCGAGATCGCGGGCGGCATCGCGGATGTCACGAACCTGCTCATTAAAGCGTCCCGAGGCGCGTCGACGGAATTCACTTCGCAGGTCTTCCAACTCGCGTTCAGCACGCGTGCCCGATGCGGCGGCCTGCGTGACCTGTTCACGCTCGAGTGATTCGCTCGTACGACGCAGTTGCTCTCGTGTCTGCTCCAATTGCTGACGCTCTTCCGACATGCGTTCCTGATTTTCGGGCGAGTCCATCCGGGAAGCCAATTCGTCGGTGTCTCGCAGCATCTGTTGTTGTTCTTCTTCCAGTCGTTTCAGTTGTCGGCGGATCTCGTCTTTTTTCTCCTGGGTTTGCGCTTCCTGCAGAGCCGATTGCAGATCTTTCAATCGTTCATTCAAGTCGTGCTGTCGGCGTGCCAGTTCTTTCAGCCGATTCAGCACCTGCCGGTCCTCGCGGTCGGCCTGCTGCTCGGGCTGAGATCGGGCTTCCCGCTGCGATTCATAGCGGTTTTCGTCCTGCTTCAGTTCCAATTGATCGAGTTGCTGCCGTTGCTGCTGTGAGCGGGCCGAAGAATTCTGCTGTGCCTGGTTGGCATTCTGCTGCTGTTGCTGTTGTCGCACAATTTCATGTTCCCGGGCCCGCAATTTCAGCAAACCCTGGTAGGCCGTTTGTTCTGCCGACAGGGCGGGTTGCAGCAGCTTGACCGAGGGTTCGCTGCCGGCGGATTCCAACTGTTGTGCCGCCCGTCCCATCGATTCGAGCACTGCCGACAGGTGCTCGAGTGACTGGCTGTCCCCCAGATTCTGGGCTAATGCCTCGGCCTGTTCGCACGCTTTGGACTGCGAACTGGCGACCTCTTTCGCATCGTCCGCAAAGGCCGTGGTAGGTTGAGCACCGATTTCGCGGCGGATCAACTTCCAGGTGGCGTTCATAATTTCCTTCTGCAACTGCGCCAGTTGCTGGGCGGCCTGGGCATTTTGCCCTCCCTGTTGCTGTTGCTGCTGCTGTTGTTGACGCTGCTGCTCACGCGTCTGGGCCTGCCCCTGGCGGAAGATCTCTTCAAACTGCCGCACCTCGGCGAAGTACATATCTCCCGAAGTACGTCGCAGATTTCCCTCGGCATCGAAATCTTCGGCCCAGAAATAATAGGACAGCAACTGGTCCGGCTCTGCCTTGAGTTTCTCAAAATCGAGGCGTGTGGCAAGTTCGTGATTGTGGCGGGGGGCTCCATTCTCTCCCAGCACGACATCCACCATCTCCGCCCCGGCCATCGCATAGGCCACTCCGTATCGGGGCAGGCCAAAATCATCCCAGACCGTTGCTTTCAGATCGAGTTCTTCCAGGGCCGAGACCTCGGCATCACGGGCCGGAAAGACCGGCTTGATCTTGGGAATCTGGTTGGGAACCACGCGAATCGAGATTTCCGACTTCACCGGATTGGCCCGTCCCGCCTCATCCACGAGTTCCAGCTTCAGCCGCCGCGAGCGGACGGCCCGGAACGGCTGCGAGTGATATTGGGCTTCATCCGGATTTACAGGGTCCAAAGGCACCGGCTCCTGGTCCGATTCCGTAAAGGCGGCCTGGGCGACCCGCTTGTTCAACTGGCAGATCAGGGTGACTTCGGCTCCCTCCACCACGGTGACGGTCCGAATGTCCTGCACCAACCGCTCTTCCAGACCCGTATAGGCCGGAAACACCAATCGTGCGTCCAGGCGTTCCAGTCGCGGATATTCGAAGACGGTCACCCGATAAGACGGCGACGAAGCCGCATCCAGTTGCACATGATATTCCAACGGTTCGTTAACCTCGGGGATTCGCGCTCCGAACACGGGATCATCGAGGCTGGCCGACATCGGCATCCGATGTGACTCTTCTGTCGCCGCGAACACGAGTGTGGCCTCGGCCGGCAGCGGACCGGCGACACGTGCCAGAACCAGTAGACTACTCCCCTTCTCGATTTCGGTATCTCCCGGTTCGACGACAAACGTCATGGCCGTCCCCGGTGGCAGGGCCGGCCGCTTTCCGACCATCGATGCTGTGGAGGGAGCCGGATGCGCCCAGAACGCAACCGCGCACAACGTACCCAGGTAGAACATAAAGGTCAGGCACTGTACCCCCATCGCCGCCACCATTTTCCGGGTCGGAATCACGTCGCGCCAGGCGTGTCGTTCTGAATGCACCAGCGCCTGCGTGATGACCCCTTCCTGGAGAAATCCGAACCGGCCGGTCTGCAGACTGGGTTGCTGCTCCAGTGCCGCCAGCAGACAACTTCGCAGATCGGGATAGGCCATCTCGATGCGACGGGCCAGCGTGACATAGCTGGGAGCTGACCGCCGCGCCACCCACAGTGATACGACGGCGAGCACTAATCCGATGCCGCACAGCAGGCCAGTGGTCATTCGAGCCGTACTCGACGTCGCCGCGCCCGCCGCCCAGAGTCCGACCCCAACGAGCGCCGCCAGCAGCCAGGCAGCTGCCAGGGCATTCCAGAAACGGAACTGCCGGTCGCGAGCTGCGACTTTGTCGAGTTCTTTCCAGAGGCGATTATTGATCATGACCTTTTAATCCTCCTGCCCGGAACAGCGACTGTCCGCAGACCTCTGCCAGGCAGAGGCCCGTTCTCGCAGCCACCCGCCAATCGCGCGAGGCCCCGGTTCAGCCGCCTGATTCAACTGTTGTATGATACTGTGCCGCATCAGATCTTTCCCGATTTTTATTGGCCCGCACTGAAGTTTGGCCCAGCCAGCGCTGGCAACCGGGCCGCCCGGCCCGACAGAAGCGTTTCGAGCAGCAAGACGCCGACCGCCGCCAGAATCAGCCAGCGCCACACTTTCTGTCGACGCTCCAGCTCCATGTCCCGTTCCTGCCGCAGGCGGTTAATTCGTTCACTGCGCGTGGCGGCAGTCACCAATCGCACCCCACGTTGTTCCAATTGCTCCAGTTCCATGGGAGCCGTCTGGCTCTCCGACAACGGCAGGTTTACGGCCAGTCGTACCTCATTGGCTCCACGTTTTGCGACGTAGATTCCAGGTCGGTCCGTCGCCGTAAATCGGGTCGTCCCCTCTGGCAGGAACACGGGCGCCCCTGCTGGTGGTCGGACCGAGAGGGGATCGGTTCCCGTGGAGAGCGGAACGTCGATCGGTTCGTGGATCGTCGCTGTGACCGCGTCATGAACTTCGCCGCAGGCCACGTCCAGCAGGTTGGCGATTAACGACACAAACTTGCTCGACACGGCCAACTGACTGAATTCGGAATTCCAGCCGCTGGCCAATAGAAATACGCGGCCGCGATCCAGCGTTCGTTCGAGGAGCGCGGGATCGCCATTGTCAAATCGCGCCACCGCGCGCGTGCCCGCCGCGGCTGTCAACGCCAGCGGCTGGTGCTTCCAGAAGTGGATCTTCGTAAAGTCGCCATACCGCGGCCCGGCGAACGGTGCGAACAGAGGATGCGTAAAGTCAATCTCGCCCAACAGCAGGTATGCATCCCCAGACACTGAGGCCGTTGGCTTGATGTCGACTCCGGGTAGCAGGGCCAGTGCCCCCTGTGCCGCCGCCGCGGTTTTCGGAACGAACAAGACCGTACCCCCCGCGCTGACGAATTTCGGCAACGCAGACTGCCATTCCGCCGACAGTTCCTGTGAGACGACGACCAGTCGCGGCATTGGTTCAGCCAGCCCCTGAGCGGGGGTCTGGTCCTGCAGGTGCCGGACCTCCACGTGTCGCAGCGGATCATCACTGACCGCCAAACGCAGAAAATACTGTAAGCCGTTATCATCCGCAGCCACATCGCTGCCCACATACAGCACCGTCACCTGTTGCTTGCGTAACGGAATGACGTAGCAGGTATTATCGAACGGATGATCATCGCCACGAAGCTGAATCCGGTCCGCTTCGAGTTTTTCATCCGTACGCGGCAGTCGTACCACCCGGCTTTGCCCGGCCGGCACATACACGGGCATTTCCGTCGCGCGGAGAGTTTTGGACGGGTCGGCTCCCCAGGCAATCTGAAACTGTTCCGCCGCCGAATCTGCGGCATTAATCACGCGCACGCGGACCTCGGCCTCGTTCGGATGCTCTTCATCGGGAACCACGTGCAGCGACGCATTCGTTTTTCGATCGGGCACCACGGCCTTCAATACTGCCGAGACGCGCTGGGGCCATTCCACACCTTGTAATGCCTCGATCCGGGCTCCCTTTTGAAAATCGCTGATCACAACCAGCAGCGGTTCACGGTCCGCCTGCTGAACGTCGGTGGCCGCCTCAAGTTCCTGAGCCAGGACGACCAACGCCGTCCCCAGATCGGTACTCGCGAAACCCGGTTCGAGAGTTTGCAGTTTCTGGCGAATCAGCTCCGATTTGGCTGCCAGCGGCGTCCCCGATTCGGTCTCGAATTCCACAATCCGTTCCAGACGGTCACTGAATCCAAACAGCGCGACATCGTCCTGCGGATTGAGCTCCGCCAACTGTTGCTCGGCGACGCGCCGGGCCTGCTGCCACAGGTCGCCACGGCGCATGCTGGCACTCGTATCGATTAGCAAGGCCACGCGCCGTCCGGGGAGATCGAGGGGCGAAAACGCCACCGACTCGCGCAAAAAAGGGCGCGTGAACGCCACGGCCAGCAAGGCCAAAGCCAGCATGCGTAATGCGAGCAACAGCCAATGATCGATCCGGCTCCGCCGCGTCAACCGCGGTGGAGTGGGAGACAGAAACATCAGCGAACTGAATTCCTGCCGACTGCGGGGTGTCCGCCGTACCAGATGGAACAGAAAGGGTAAGGCCAAAGCAGCCAGGCCCGATAAATACAGCGGCACGAGCCAACTCATGTCGCCCCCCTTCCGCCACCACGCCGAGAGGGAGAACGGCCCCGAGCAACCTGTCGCCCCCTGCGCAGGCGGGCATTGAGCAGATCAAACAGGACATTTTCCAGGGGACGATTTGTCACCAGATCGTAGCTGTCGATCCCCAGATCGTTGAACACTGTTTCCAGTTCTCGCGCATGCGCTGCGAAGCGTTCCTGGTATTCACGCCGAACCGTCTGCGGGTCGACATAGAGTTCCCGACCACTCTCCAGATCAACAAACAACGATTCCTGGGAAAAAGTGAAATCCACTTCTCCCGGATCGAGGATGCGCAACACGACCACCTCGTGCCCCTGCGAGCGTAACAATCCCAGTTTCGATTCGAGCGTGTCCGCCGGTGCCAGCAGGTCCGAGAGCAGAATGACCAAACCCCGTTTCCGCGAAGTGCGGGCTACCTGCTCCAGCGGAGCGTGCAGGTCGGTTCCCGTCCCGGCGAGCGAGCGTTCGAGCAGCAGCATCAGCCGATGCAGATGACCGGGACGAAAGCGGGCGGGCATGTACTCGCGAATCGCTTCGTCAAAGGTGACCAACCCGACGGCGTCGCGTTGTAATGAGAGGAAATACGCCAGCGTGGCAGCTGCCGTCCGGGCATACTCGGCTTTGTCGTACGCCAGGGTCGTAAACCCCATCGAACGGCTCAGGTCGACGAGCAGGTAACACCGCAGATTCGTCTCATCTTCAAACTGCTTCAGATAATACCGGTCCGATCGGGCAAACAAGCGCCAGTCGAGATAGCGCAGATCGTCACCCGGGGAGTATTGACGGTATTCCGTAAATTCCACCGAGAAGCCGCGCATCGGGCTTTTGTGCAAGCCACTGAGAAAACCATCCACCACGAGTTTGGCGCGCAATTCGAGATTTCGAATGCGCATCAGCGCAGCAGGATCGATGAACGAACCGGACCGGGCACCCCGTGAGGGTGCCTGACCAGGTCGCACAGAAGTGACAGCGGGTTGATTCATGAAGAACAGTTACAGCAGTAACAGAGAAACCTCTCCAGGCTGAAGTTGATTCGCATGATCTCCTGGAATTCCACCAAGCTCCACCTGACGCAAAACACGCAACTCCCGGTCCGATGTTCTTCAGCCGGCATGCGTCACGCTTCCGAACCGAGCCCCACCGGTTAGTCCACCTCTCTCATTTCGTGGTCGGCTTCGCGACGGCTTCCAGCAGACGACTGATGACATTTTCGACGGTGATACCTTCGGCTTCGGCGCGGTAGCCCACCAGGATGCGATGACGCAACACTGGAGCGGCCAGCGCCTGAATGTCCTCGACCGTTGCGAAACTCCGCCCCGCCAGCAACGCTCGGACCTTGGCTCCCAGAACCACGTTCTGTGCGGCTCGCGTGCCGGCCCCCCAAGCCACCCAGTCATTTACAAACCCTGGTGTCTCGGCCCGTCCCGGACGGCTGGCCGCGGCCAAGCGCACGGCATACCGGACCACATCCTCGGCGATCGGTACCTTGCGGACGATCTGATGGAAGCGATGCACATCGGCCGCGTTGAATAATGATTCGATCTGGGCTGACTTGCGCGACGTTGTCTGTTGCACCACCGCGACTTCGTCATCTTCCGGAAGGTAGTCGATCAGCACGTTGAACATGAAACGATCCAACTGCGCCTCTGGCAGGGGATAGGTACCTTCCATTTCGATCGGATTCTGGGTGGCCAGCACGAAAAATGGCTCTTCGAGCAGATACCGCACTCCGGCGACCGTGACCTGGTGCTCCTGCATGGCTTCGAGCAGCGCCGCCTGGGTCTTGGGGGGCGTGCGGTTGATTTCATCCGCCAGGATGACGTTGCCGAAGATCGGCCCCTTGACGAACTGCATGCGGCGATGGCCGTCGGCCGACTGATCGAGTATCTCGGTTCCCGTAATGTCGGCGGGCATCAGATCGGGGGTGAACTGAATCCGCTGAAAGGTCAGATCAAATAACTGGGCGATCGATCGAACCAGCAGCGTTTTCGCCAGCCCTGGTGCTCCAGTAATCAGACAGTGTCCGCCGGCGAACAGGCTGATCAGCAATTGCTCGACCACGTCGGCCTGTCCCACAATCACCCGGGACAGCATGGCGAGAATCTTGTCGCGACTCCCCCGCAATTGCTCAACGGCCTGTTGTTCCTGCTGGTATTCATCGAGTTCCTCGGTCACGCTGCTGATTCCCCCGGTTCTACGACAACTAATGTGTCATGGCATACGTCAGAATATTGATTCCGAGGGGATACGCCCATTTCTCGGAAAACTCTTTGAAGTAGCGAGTATCTTCGCCTTCCCGCTCCCACCCGTCTCCCAAATCGGTGTTGTGGCAGATGATAACCATCATCCGCCCCTTATCGTCGAAAATCGCTTTGTAATGCGCCTCGGGCGCATCGGGCCGTCCATCGTCCGTGCGACCATGATGGATCCAGCCAATGCTGGGAATCTGCGGCTTTTGTTTCAAGTCGTAGACACAATGAAAGATCTCGTGCTCCAGCGGCAACTCAAGTGGCTCACGGTCGGGAAACACCCGTTTGATTTCCTCGTAGAAATTCGCCCATTCGTATTCGCCCCAGAAGTCATCCACCATCAAAAAGCCGCCATTGAACAGATACCGCCGCAACGCAATCAACTCTTCATCCGAAAAATGAAGATCGCCAGGCTCAATCAGATAGATGAACGGATAATCGAACAGGTTGTCGTCCGTCAGTTCCACGATTTTGCCATACGGATCCACTTCCAGTGCCGTCAATTCGTGCAACCGATACGAGAAGTTCAGATCGCTGTCTGGAAAATCAACCGCCCATTTGCCCCAGCCACGCCAGGAGTTATACCGCACCCGCGCAAACGTGAACGCATCGGCCTTGAAGCGCTCAGCGACCGGCCAGACCGGCACATCTCCCCGATCGATCATCTCCGGGCGAATCTCGCGCTGCCGACGAAACCCTCGCTGGGCGAACGCCACGCCACTCGCTGCCAGCAGCAGCGCCACGATCAGGATTTGATATTTGCGTTGCATTCCATCAACTCAACGAACAGAGCAGAGGTTCAAACGGTTCCGTCAGCCTATCAGCAATTCGTATTCCACGAGACAACTCGCGCGCCACGGCAAAGCCCCGGACGGCTCTCGGTGGCACAGCAACTCTAAAAACCCTTTCTTTTCTGATCAGTCGGCGCTTTCCTGCCGGGCGCTTCAGAGGACCGTGTTCCAGGCGCACCAGGCGCCGCCTCGAGCTTCTGCGAAATCTCTAAGAGACTCCGATGCGCCTCGCGATATCGGGGGGCTTCTTCCAGAGCCCAGAGCACATGTCTTCTCGCGGCAGGCAAATCGCCGGTGCGTTCTAATGCCTTTGCCAGCCGCAGGTGAATGTCGGCCGACGCGACCGGATTGAGTCTCAGCAGCGCCCGACAGCACGAGATCAACAGCGCATCATCGTGAAGCTGTTCGGCAGCCAGTCCACAGCGACGGTGGGGTTCCGCCTGCAGTGGCGCCACCGCCAGCCACTTCTGAGCGTACGATTTCGCCCCCTCCCAATCTTCGGCAGCCAGTGCCAATTCGGTCAGGCGCGACAGCGCATCAACCTGATCGTCCGTCAGCTTGACCAAAGCCTCCAGCACCTGTCGTTCGGCAGAGGTCTCTTTCAACTCTCGATGAACCATGGCCAAGAGCGGATACAGTGAATCTCCACCGGCATCACCCGGATACAAACGCTGCATTTCCGCAAGCGGTTCTTTGGCACCGGCCCAATCCTTCCTCGCCATGCGCAACTGCGCCAATCGCTGCAGCACGGCATAATTGTGCGGATGATCGTGCAGGTATTCGGTCAGCAGTTTCTCATCCGCCTGTCGAGGCAGTTCCGGATCAGCCCAATCCACCTCGGGGGCCATCGCCTGCGCCTGTGCCCGGGCATACCCGGCAAATGCCGCATCCAGTTGATCAATCGGAACCGTATGCCGTGCCAGGGCATCATTGATCGTGACGCCAGCCCCCAGATCGTCGAGAATCTTCTGCAGGGTTTCGAGTCCGAACGTGTCAATCAGATACGACACCACCAGCGACGATTCGAAGTAGGCAAACTGCAGGTGCTGCGGACTGGGCGGATTCAGAAATGCGCCACTCAACTTGCTGACCGGGGTGAGATCATCTCCCAGCAGCATTTTACGATAGGCCGGCTTGATTTTTTGTCCCCACGCCGGGTCGGCCTGCCGCTCTTCATAAACCGAGATCCCTTCACTGAGCCAGCGTGGCATGCGGTTGTTCGTCTTACTGAGCGTGACCACGTGACAGAACTCATGCCAGAGCGTCGATTCCCAGCAGGTCGGGCGGGCCGCCTGCGAGGCAGGGCTGTTCGCCGTGATGACGGTCCCGAAACAGACCCCCAGAAAACCAGCCCCCCCCGGCAGTCCAAACGTGCGGATCGCAAAGTCCTGTTGTTTGGGAAACATCTCAACAATGACTGGGCGATCCAACCGCACGGCGTACTTGGCACAGAGCACAGCCTTCGCCCGCGACAGCAATGCCAGCACGCGGCTACCGTAGATCTCGGCTTCAGCGGCCTCCATTCGCAACAGGAACCCGTCAGACTCGAGCGTACGGAATTTTTCAAGATTGTCGTGCAGCGTCGTCAGGTTATGTGCCAGTACGCTGTACTCGTCGGCGTGGTAGACTTCCTGGGCCAGTCGCCAACCTTCTGCCTCTTCGCCGAGTCGGAGCAGGTCCTGGGCCAATTGAATCTTCGCCGGCAGGTAGTCGGCGACCAGGGTCAGTGCTTCGCGCTGACACGCAGCCCCTTCCCGAAAACGGTATTTCTGCGACAGCTTTTTCCCAATCAGATGCCAAGGCTCGGGATTCTGCGGCCAGAATTTCAAGGCCGCCGTCCGCTCGCGCTGCTCTACCTCGGGCTGTCCGCGCAGGTGAGCCAGCACCGCCCGATACGCAGCCGCCCGGGGATGATTGGGATTCACTTCCGAGACCAGCCGCAGTGTTTTTTCCGCTTCGTCGTAGCGTTCGGAGTCGACCTGGTTATCGACCAATACCAACAGCGACGGAACATGCCTGGGATTCGCGGTTAAGGCCGCTTGCAGTGCCGCGGCGGCTTGTTCTCCTTCGCTGCCCGCGTAGGCCCGGGCCAACCCGAAATGCGCATCGGGATCAGTGGCATCGAGCTTGACGGCCTGCGCGTAGTTCTGCGCCGCCAGCGCAAAGTCCTGTTTATCGAGTGCCAGATCGCCACAGGCAACCCAGGCCAGCGAAAGAGACGGTTGCTGCTTTTTGACTTCATTATAGATGCCATCCAGCACTCGCTTGGGATCAACGGCCTGACTTAAAAGGAATCGGCCCACTGTCAGGCGGTTGATGGAATCGCTGTAGCGCCAGGGAGCCTGCCGCACGAGGACAGCAATCTCGTCTTCGAGTTTTTGCACTCGTTCCAACTGATTGTTGAAGCGACATACGTCACGCCCGACCCACCGCAGTTGAATACTGGTCGGCAGCTTCTGCAGTGCCGCATCGAGCGTCGCCAGCGCGTCCGCATAGCGTCCGATTTCCATTTCGGCCCGAATCTTGATCAGCCGAATGTTCTCGCTGAATTCATCGCTGGCGATTTCTTTGACGGCCTCTTCGGCACACTGGGAGTACTGTCCGGTCCGAAAGAGTCCTGCGAGGCGCGGATAGTCAGCCCCCTGAACAACGGGAGTGAGCATCCAAAACCCCAGGATGACGCAGACCATCCTGCAGAACCCGAGACCTGATTGCCGACGTCCTGACTGGCCCGTTGATTCCAGGGCATACGCCCCTGCCGACCGAGACTGCAATCCGGCAGATGATGCCGACGATGAGGAGACTCGCCGCACGGACCCCGAACGGATCCCACCCTGCCCCAAGCAACGAAACCCCGACCGGCCAGGCATCTGGCAGCCTTCCTCGAGCCGTCGCAGGCGAGGCAATTTCATTCCTCCGATCCCTTGCGTAGTGGAAGTGTCACGCGGGCGCGATCGGTCACATCCATGAACTGATGATGATCAAACGGGATGATGAACGGTCCCGTCAGTCTAACGATGCAAGCGCGGTCGAAACAACCCAAGGCAACCACAGTTGGTTGTCGCGTCTCAATTCCAGCCGTCTCAAAAGTCAGTAAGGACTCCGCGCGTTGCGAAGATAGAGCAGCACCCGAATCGATGCCCCGCTTTCCCCCGGCAGGCCGTTCGTGCTCGAACCACCGCCCGTCGGCAGCCACAGCAACTCACTCATTGAGTCAGGCGCTGTCCCACAGTATCGCCCAAGATTCCAAAATCCTGGCGCAGGCCCTCCGTCCAGATGCACACCTCTGATCAGCACCCGTGCGGATCGAGCCGAGGGCTTGCACTCGATTTGACCGCACAGTGTCCCGAAGGCACGCGACACTCCACTCCACCACGAACGCCGCCCGACTTGGATTCCCTGTCGCCTGGAGACCCGTCTCATCGAGAGCGCCCGATCGTCTGGCCAGGCAGTTCCCCCTGCCAACATCCCGATGAATCGAACTTTCATTGTTAATCCTGCACGATTGTTCTGGGACAGCAAAAAGTCCGCGGCCGCTCGTAATGGACGGCGATTTATGAGACTATCGGGCAGGCAAGAGTCGCCTGAGACCGATCGCCGACGGCGAAGCCCGACACTTAGCACGTGACTCAATCGCCACGGGAGAGAGCATTGTTATGCAGGCGCAGCAGGTCCGATGGCCTTTGATGATCTGCGGGCTCGTCTTGGGAGCACTGGGCCTGGCCTCAGCGGTCGCTGGTGCAGAAGAACCTGCAAGCCCCACAACGCAATCCAGCCCCGCCCCATTTCGGGTCGTCGGCTATTTGCCCGATTACCGTGCCGAACAGTTCGCCCCGGAATCTTGCGAGGGGCTCACCGATCTCTGCCTGTTTTCCGCAGAACCATCTGACACCGCAGGACTCTCATTGACCCGTCTGCAGAAACTGCCCTGGAACAAGCTGCGGGAATTTAAGAAGCGACAACAGGTCCGACTGATCCTGTGCGTCGGAGGCTGGGAACGATCCGCACAGTTCTCCACGGTGTCGGCGACTCCCGAACTGCGTCGAAAATTCGCTCAGGCCGCGCTGCAGATATGTCGTGACCAGGGTCTGGATGGCGTCGACCTCGACTGGGAACACCCCCGGAACGCCACTGAACAAGACCAATACGGCCTGCTCCTGGCCGAGTTGCGCACAACATTTCGACCCTATGAATTACAGCTTTCCGTCACGCTGGCCGGATGGCAAACTCTGCCGACTGACGCTTTTGCCGCAGTCGACCGGGTCCAGGTGATGGCCTATGACCACGAAGGGCAACATGCCACGCTCGAGGCAGCGCGACGCGATTTCGAGTCGGTCCGCAAAGCAGGAGTTCCTGCCCAGAAAATCGTTCTCGGCGTACCATTTTATGGTCGTGACACACAGAACCGAAATCAGACCCTCGCTTACCGTGACATTGTGAGCCAGTGGAATCCCCGCCCGACAGTCGATGAAATCGGCACACTCTACTTCAATGGTCACGCGACGATCCGCCGCAAAACCGAATTCGCACTCGGCGCGAATGCCGGCGGAATCATGATTTGGGAAATCGGACAAGATGCCCCCGGAGACCAGAGTCTGCTGCGCGTGATTCGCGATACCGTGCGGAATTCGCGGCGATAACCTGACGATTACCGGATTCGCAAGCAGTGCGGGACGCGACCTGGCCGGGCATCAGAGCAGGTTTTCTCCAGTCTGGTCGATCACGGGAATCTTCAGTTCCTGGACGTGGTGCAAGAAATAAGGAGCCGCCGTCTCGGCGACTTTATTTCCGAGCGGCACTTTCGACGACGAGCCATCTTTGCGCTGGCACATCAGGTAGTAGCTCGTATTTTTCGCTCCGTAACGCCCCCGTTTTTCTTCGGAGATAAGACTGACACTGCTCAATTCGCTGTATTTCACGTCATGCACTGCCGTCAAACCCCAGATCCCGGTTCGCAGTGAAAAATGCGTGTCATCGACGATGGCCTTATCCATCAGCAGCGATGGGACGAAACCGACAATCACCACCGGACTGAGAATCAGTAACCCCCAACCGAATCGAGCCGACCTGTCGCGCAAATACCAACCGACCGGACCGGCGACGAGGCCCCCCAGGAAGACGACGAGCGGAACCCACAACTCATTCGTGCAGGTCACCGTGGAACCAGAAACATCCTCGCGAACACACCCGGAACAACTCAACAGCACAACCGCGACACAGACCAACCATCGATGGCGACGGATCATAGAGGCGCTTTCCGGAACGGGGCTCGAAAAGAAACGGAACTCGCGGTACAGATGCGAACGACCTGCTGTGCGCTTCGACCAGCGTCTTTGACTGGCCAAAAGACACCTTCGGGAACTGACCCAACTGCACACCAGCGCCCGGGTTCCCGCCGAGCTACGACCGCCGGTTAAGTGCGCGAGATTATCGCGGTTCCCGTGACGCGAGTCAAATGCCCCTGCCACGTCAGTCGGACCTTCCAGTCTCCCCATGTCTCACACGGCCCTGATCTACCCTCATCAACTCTTTGCCAATCACCCGGCGGTTCGCGGCGCTACCCAGGCGGTGCTCGTCGAAGACCCGTTGTTCTTTACCCAGTATCGGTTTCATCGCCAGAAGCTGATCTATCATCGGGCAACAATGGCGTGTTACGCACGCGAGTTACGCCAGCGGGGACTCGCGGTGCGCACAGTCGACGCGGGACAACTGCGCGATTCCGCCGACATCGCCCGCTGGCTGTCACAGTGGCAGGTCCACTCGGTGCGCTATGTCGACCCATGCGACGACTGGCTTGGGTCAAGATTAATCCACGGATTAGCGACCCGAGGAATCTCCGCCGAGGTCCTGGATGACCCTGACTTCCTGACTCCTCATTCCGTGATTCGGGAGTTCGTCGAAGGACGCCAGCGGTTCTTCTTCACCGAATTCTACATCGCCCAACGAAAACGGCTTCAAATCCTGCTCGAACCGAACGGGAAGCCGGTGGGCGGACAATGGAGTTTTGATACCGCGAACCGCCGCCGCCTGCCGAAAGGAATCCACATCCCCGCCGTCACTCGTCCGAAAGCCAGTGCCGAGATCCGTGCGGCGCGTGAGACGGTCCGCCGCGATTTTCCGCAGGCACTGGGCGAAGAGACGGCGACAGGCTTTCCGATTGACGGCGAGTCCGCAGCCCTCTGGCTGCAGACATTCGTTGCCGACCGCCTGCCCGCTTTTGGTGATTTTGAAGATGCCATCAGTTCGAACCACGACATCCTGTTTCACTCAGCACTGACCCCTATGCTGAATGTCGGGCTACTGCGCCCGCAACAGATCATCGACGCCGTACTGGCACACAAACAAAAAGTTCCGATCAACTCGCTGGAAGGATTCCTCCGACAGGTCATTGGGTGGCGTGAGTTCGTGCGACTGGTTTACTTGACTCGGGGATGTCAACAACGCACGCGCAATTTCTGGGGCTTTACACACGACCTGCCAGAGGCCTTCTACACCGGCACGACTGGTATCCCTCCGGTCGATACTGTGATTCGCCGGGTGTTGCAAACCGGTTACTGCCACCATATCGAACGGTTGATGATTCTGGGGAATTTCCTGCTGTTGTGCGAAGTCCGACCGACCGCCGTCTATCGCTGGTTTATGGAACTGTTCATCGACGCTTACGACTGGGTGATGGTTCCCAATGTCTATGGGATGAGCCAGCACGCCGACGGCGGCCTGATGACCACCAAACCGTATCTCAGTGGTTCGGCGTATGTTTTGAAGATGAGCAATTACGCCAAGGGCGAGTGGTGTCGCATCTGGGACGCACTCTACTGGCGATTTATTGACCGCCATGCGCACCGGTTCGCCAGCAATCCGAGGATGGCGGCGATCGTGAGCCTGAAGAACCGCCTGGGCGGGAAACTGACCGACCATTTACGGGTGGCCGACGCATACCTGCAAAAGCTGCACGCGGGTGAACTGGCGACGGGTGCGTCACCCAGGTGAATCGGGCCGCCGACCACAGTCTGTCCATTCCGCTGTCGCCACGCGCAGCACTTGCCCCCGCAGACTCGTACTGATTCTCGCCTCGAAACCCCACGAGGCACATGCCACGGGTCCCGTTGTTCAATTCGTGTCGGTCGATTGGTGTCGGTTTGCGAATCGTACTGAACCGCCGGTTGGGAGCAGAGTTATGATCGGTCGATCAGGCCCGACCCATCGGAAACCGACTCGATTCGCTTGAATTCTCCCAACATATTTCTGCGCCCTGGCGTAGTAGTTCATGGAGTAGGAATCATTGAGATCCTTTTCGGACGCGAAGCCTGCGTGATGTGCAAGCCGCGGGCTTTTCGACGAAGAGCCGAAAGGAGCAGCATCATGTTTAGTCTGGTGATGAACAATGACAGCCAGTGGGCCGTAACAAATGAAGCGGGCGAAACGACCTTCCAGGGAACGATGCGGGACTGTGAAGACTGGCTCGACGGACACGAAAATGTGGCGCGAGCCGAAGCCCGTGTCGCCCAGCGGCGCCCCATCCGGTGGGGTCGTCCACGGTTGAGTGCGTTGCACTTCGAAGGGTTACGCCGCTGGCTGCATGACCACCACACACCGCTGTTCCATTAATCGGAGCGAACCGGGATTTGTCCACCCGGAACAGCGCGGGGCACGGGAACCCAGTCTCACAGCGGGTTCGCGTGCCCCGTTTCTTTTTAAGACAGCTGGCCAAAGCCTGTGACAGCAGCCTGCGCGACGGTCTGAAGTTGACCATCCGCCTCGACCAAGTCCCCAAACCAGCCGGCGAAAGAGGCACCGCCATGCAGCGGACAGTTTTCCACCCTTGGCGGTGAAAAACTGTCCAGGCCCCGTTAGACGTTACAGCCGCAACGCCGTTTCGTCCGACGGTTGCCGCAGACTGCTTTCTGACAGATTCGTCAGGATTTTCGCCGATTCAACTTGAGACGGGCCCTTCCCCGCAGGCATGATGGAAATAATCGGCCCGATTTGGCACCCTGATTGCTCATTTCGCGACGGATTCAGGTTCCTGCTTCTGTACGTTGTTTCGTGGTTATAGAAATCGACTCCATGCTCAAACTCCCGAACCGTTCCCGCCGCCCGCGCACGCACACACGTCGCGGCTTCACCTTGATCGAACTGCTGGTGGTCATTGCCATCATCGCCGTGCTGGTGTCGCTGTTGTTACCGGCCGTGCAGCAGGCCCGTTCGGCGGCAAGGCGCACGGAATGTAAAAACAACCTGAAGCAGTTGGGAATTGCCGTCCATAATTTTGAGGGGACGACGAAAACTCTACCGATCACGTACACGGCGACCGTTACGACCCCGACCCAATTCGGTCAACAGAGTTGGGCCCCCGTGTTGTTGCCGCACCTCGACCAGGCGAACCTGCTGAATCTGGGAACCGGCTGGGACATTAAGGCGAATTGGTGGGACTCAACCAATTCCAATGCCGGTGCCTACGCGGGCCAACCGGTCGCCAATCGCCAAATCGCCGCGATGGCGTTACCGGTCTTGATCTGTCCCTCGACACCTCAGGGTATCCGTTACGAAGATAAACCGAATTCGCCCGAAACGAAGTACGGCGCCTGTGGCGATTATTTCACGCCGACGGGAGTGCATCTCGACATTAACAATTCGCTCCCCGCCGATCGGGCGTTCGCGACGACGGCCGACCTTCGCGGAGTGCTCGCGATTTACGACGCCACCCGAAACAAAGTCAATCGCATCGCCCAGGTCACCGATGGCACTTCCAACTGCATTCTGATTGGGGAATGTGCGGGACGCGAGGATGTCTGGCGCAAACGCGTTATGACGGCCCTCGATTATGGGTCAGGCAACATCCGGGCTCGAGGCGGAGCCTGGGCCACGAACGACAACGTCTACACCATTGGCCAGCGCGTCACGACCAATTACGGCAAAGGGACGACCACCATTCCGGGAACGCTGGCGATCAACAACTCCAATGAGTACGGTCACTGCTTCTACAGCTTTCATGACGGCGGGGCGAATTTTGTGTTCGCCGACGGCTCGGTTCGGTTTCTGGGAGAGAATGTCGATCTGAAACTGCTGGCCTCGCTGGTGACTCGCGCTGGTGGCGAATCGAACAACCTGGAATAGGCCTTCATGAAATTGCGCTCGCTCGTCACGCTACTGGTCGCCTGCGGGCTGGAAATCGGCTGCTCCCAAGCCGACGGCCCGGCCTGTCATCCCACCTATGGCACGGTCACACTGGATGGTTCGCCGCTGGCCGAGGCGATGATCGTGCTGCATCCACTCGATGCGGACGCCGACAACTCCCCGCGCCCACTGGCCTATGCCAACAGTGAAGGGTACTTTGAACTGACGACCATTCGCCCGGGAGACGGGGCACCGGCCGGAAAATACGCCATCACGGTGGAACTTCGTGAATTGAAGCCCGACGGCGACGAAATGGTGCGTGACGGCCAAAACCTGCTGCCCGATCGCTATCGGGATCCGAAAACCTCGGGGTTTCGCTGCACCGTGGTTCCGGGCGAAAATGAACTCTCCCCGCTCGACGTCAAGAGCCAATAGCCAGCCACCAGCGTCGTCCCCACCCTCGTGGCCTTCCGCACCAATCAGTGCACGGCCGGCACAGCACCACCCATTATTCTCCGGCAGTGGCCTGTGAACAATCCACCGCATACTTCGCCTGTGAGTTGGTGATGACCTTGCGGAACGCGCGGAACGAATTATTGCGAGGATTGGGGCAACAGGAACTCGCCGTTGCGGCCTTCGCGCAGTAGAAAACGCCTCGATTCAACGGCGTGGTCGCGAGCTGACATATGGCATGACTCAACCGGACCGCTACATGCCCCCCAAGGACGAACGCAAACAATCCAAACGGCGCGACAACAAACATGAACAAAACGGGATCCGTCTGAAATCTGCGTGATGTGAATTCTCAACGACGGTCGCGAAGTTGGGCCTGCAAGTCGGCGAGCAACTGCTGCAACTGGGGGATTTCCAGCGTCTCTAACGCGGTTGACGGAGACTCGGCCAGACCGAGCAGGTTCTGCAAAAATGGGATTTGACCGAGATACTTGCCCCGCTCCACGCCGGCAGCCATTCCCTGCGCAAGCCCTTCCTGGCGTCCTTCGTTTAGCCCCTCTTGCCACCCCTCTTGTTTGCCCTCTTGTCGCCCCTCCTTGAGAGCTTCTTGAATCTTCCACGCCTGATCGGTTTCGAACTTCAGCCGGGCTTCGTACATCGCACGTTCGGCAGGGGTTTGAGCGATCATTTGCAGCACTCCGACATCCTCCGAAATCGAGCCGACCAGCCGCGCTATGCCACCCGCGTTTTGCCGGCGCGTTCACCCCGGTTAAATCATCTGGTTCTTTCCGGGGCTGGAATTCTCAACGACGGTCGCGAAGCTGGGCCTGCAAGTCGGCGAGCAACTGCTGCAACTGGGGGATTTCCAGCGTCTCTAACACGGCTGACGGGGATTCGGCCAAACCGAGCAGGTTCTGCAATAACGGAATTTGTCCGAGATACTTGCCCCGCTCCACACCCGCAGCCATTCCCTGCGCAAGCCCTTCTTGTCGCCCTTCCTTGAGAGCTTCCTGAATCTTCCACGCCTGATCGGTTTCGAACTTCAGCCGGGCTTCGTACATCGCACGTTCGGCAGGGGTTTGAGCGATCATTTGCAGCACTCCGGCAGCTTCCAAGAAAATCGGGTCCACGAGTTGACCGATGATTTCTTCTGGGGTCAAGTTCTTCGCATAACGCAGGAAATACACCCATTTTTCGAGGGGACGGGCGTTCTGCGGTGGCGTCGTCCTCAAATTATACTTCGGCAACTCCAGGATGTGAATCTGAAGATCGTCGGTGAGCACCAGATTGTGGCGACCGTTACGCAGGCGAAAATCGAGATGCAGATCGGGAACGTGAGGAAAGAGCACGGCACCTAAAACGCAGACACTGATCGCCGGGCACAAACTCGAATACGGTTCACCAGACCGGAATTGGCCGTGGTACATGCTGGAAGCATACAGCGCCAACCGTTGGGGCAGCCCCGCGTGTTTCGTGGACTGCATTTCGATATTCAAGGATCGCCCCTGGTCATCCACGGCCCGGACATCGAAAATCAAGAGCTTGTCGTCTTCGTTTTTGCGCTGGGACGTCGTCTCCAGGAAGTCCACGTCCGTAATTCGCGGTATCGGGTCAAGCACGGAATTCAAGAAGTGTATTGCCACGGCCGGATGCCGGGGATTCCCGAACAGACATTTGAATGAATAGTCCACTGTCGGGTCGATATCAATCGCCATGCTGCGTCTCCTGCCCTTGCATCCAGCCCGTCGCCCGTCGGCCCCTACGAAAAATCGCCGGTTGGATTTTACCGTGACACGACAGCCTGTCACCA
>JAFEBR010000450.1 GCA_018242565.1 Planctomycetota bacterium
CTTTGCGTGAGACTTTTTGTCCGGAGAATCATCGTGACCGAAAATGAACTCGCGCCGCATGCGACTGTTGCTCGCGGGACGGGTTGGGGCGAGTTGCGGTCTGTCAGGAATCCTGGGCCGAGTCGATTGGCGGATTCATCCCCTGTTGGGGTACCACCCGGAAACCGCCGGGATAAACCCGGGCGGCTCGCTGGCGGTTGATGTGAGGCACGCGGCGAGACGTTTGTAACCCCCCGCGATGCCCCCCGTCGCCAGGGGCGATTTTGCGTGGGTGGCGTTTGCAAGTGGCAGTGATGTCTGGGCGAGAGGTTCAGCCTGGGCAGGCTTCGACGGTTTCAGACAACCCCTGGCCGACATGCCCGACTCGGCCAGAAACTCGTCGCCGTCCACCAGCGCCCTGCTCAAAACCTGCCACTCGCCAACGACGACCGCGGTTCCCCCCTATCGAAGGGGGGGGATTACGTCGTGGGGCAAAACGGTCGGTGCGAAGCCTGTCTTGAGAAACGCCATGGGGTGTCTTACGATACTCGGCGCAACTTGAAGGATGGTCCATAGAAGCGTCGAGGAACGAACATGGCTGCCAGTGACAAGATTTTACTGATCGAAGATGACCGCGAAATCGCCAGCACGCTGCGCAGCGTCCTGGAAGCCGCCGGTTACGATGTCACCCACGCGCCCAACGGTAAGGAAGGCCAGCGGTTGATTCAGGAAGTCAAACCGGCACTGGTGGTCACCGACATGATGATGCCGCAGTTGGGCGGTTTCCCGGTCCTGGAGTTCATCCGGCAACTGGAAAATCCCCCGAAAGTCATCATGATTACGGCCAACGAAGGGGGTCGGCACAAGGCCTACGCCGAAATGCTCGGCGTTTCCGACTATCTCCGTAAGCCCTTCGCCATGGATGTGTTGCTGGAAGCCGTCGAGCGGGCCCTCTCCCGAGGCAAGTCTCCGGCCGACGAAGCCCCCAAACCCAAAAAACTGTCGCGGAAGAAAGCGGACTGATTCAATGTCGTTCTCAGACAGCCTGTACCAGCTCATTGTTCAGACTTCCACCAATCTCCCGTCGGACATTCGACGGCTGATCGCCGACGCGAATGCCCGGGAAACGCCGGCCACCAACTCGTCGTTGGCGCTGGCGACGATTGCGCTGAATGTCGATATGGCGTGCGAAAACGAGCGGCCGATCTGCCAGGACACCGGGATGCCGACGTTTATCGTCAGCACGCCGGTCGGGTTCGATCAGATCACGCTGGAAGAACAGATCCGCGAATGCGTGGCCCAGGCAACCAAAGCCGGCAAGCTGCGTCCCAACTCAGTCGATTCGCTGACCGGCAAGAACAGCGGCGACAATCTGGGGCCGGGGACACCCGTCATTCACTTCCATCAGCACCGCAAAAACGAAGTGGAAGTGAAGCTGCTGCTCAAAGGGGGCGGCTGCGAAAACAAGAACATTCAATACTCGCTGCCGCAGGAACTGCCCGGTCTGGGGCGTGCCGATCGCGATCTCGACGGCGTGCGTAAATGCCTGATGCACGCCGTCTACCAGGCGCAAGGCCAGGGATGCTCGGCGGGGTACCTGGGGGTCTGCATCGGTGGCGACCGCACGAGCGGCTACGACGCCGCGAAGATGCAGTTGTTTCGCAAAGCCGACGACACCAATCCCAACCCGGAACTGGCCGCGCTCGAAGACTACGTGGTTGAGAATGCCAACAAGCTGGGCATCGGCACGATGGGGTTCGGGGGCAAAGTCACGCTGCTGGGGTGCAAGATCGGCCTGATGAATCGGCTGCCCGCCTCGTTTTTTGTGTCCGTGGCCTACGACTGCTGGGCGTTTCGTCGCCTGGGAGTGGTCCTCGATCCACAGACCGGCGCCATCCAGCGGTGGCTGTACCGCGAGCAGGATGAAATCAAGAAACTGGCCGTCGGCAAAGGCTTCCAACTCACGGGCCGCGAAGTGGTCCTCGAAGCGCCGATCACCGAAGAAAAAATCCGCAGCATCAAGGCGGGAGACGTGGTGGTCGTGAATGGTCTGGTGCATACGGGCCGCGACGCATTGCATCACTACCTGCTGCACCACGACTCACCCGTCGATATGCAGGGACAGGTGCTGTACCACTGCGGCCCCGTCATGATCAAGAACGCGGCGGGTCAATGGCAGGTGACCGGCGCCGGTCCGACGACCTCCATGCGCGAAGAGCCGTTCCAGGCCGATATCATCGGCCGGTTCGGAATCCGGGCGGTCATTGGCAAAGGGGGGATGGGAGCCAAAACACTGAAAGGGCTGCAGGAACACGGCGCCGTGTACCTGAACGCCATTGGCGGTGCGGCCCAGGTTTATGCCGAGAACATCGTGGCCGTCGAAGGGGTGGACCTGCTGGAAAAGCTGGGGGTCCCGGAGGCGATGTGGCACCTGCGCGTGAATGGGTTCGCCACGATCTGCACCATGGATTCCCATGGGAACAGCCTGCATCGCGAGGTCGACCAGACGAGCCTCGTGGAACTGGGCAAACTGGCCGCCCCGGTCTTCAGTGACCACTAAGCGCTGTCACACTGAGCCCCGACTTGGCCGTCGGGGCACACGGGTCAGGCGATCCGCCAGCTTGGCCTGTGAGACACACCGCTGCTCGGTTGAGCGGTGTTCAGTCGACGCCCAGGTCCCGGTTGATGGCGCGGTGCTTGGGGCTGTAGAGCCAGTTGTCGAGTCCGTCGGCATCCTCGTGGTCAAGGGCCTCGGTTCCGCGAGCCTCTTTGTGAATCATATATTCGTCGGAGTAATTACCCTGGTTCACATTGAATCGGCTATTCGGGTTCATCATCGAACAGCCCGAGAGCAGTGCCAGCAGACACCAGACGAAAACGGCGGATGGGCGCATGGGCGGAATCTCTCCGGCAATCGCACCGGGGCAAAGTCCGCGGAGCCGACTGCAAAAGGTGGGAGACAGACAAAAATCAATTTGGGAATTTGAGAGGTGAGAGAGAGGTCGCTTTTAACCAGATTGGCGAAACCGCGCCAAGATCAATTCCCCGAAAACCAGACCGTAGCACAGGTATTCATGGAAAAAACAGCCCCCCCCACCCTCGATCTGCTGATCGTGGCTCCGCACCCCGATGACGCCGAGATCAGCGTCGGCGGGACGATTTTGAAGTCGAAAGCCCAGGGACTCACGGTAGGCGTGCTGGAACTGACCTCGGGAGAACCCACTCCGCATGGCAGCCTGGAAATCCGCGCTCGCGAAACGGCCGCCGCGACCGAGGTTCTGCAACTGGACTGGCGGGGAAACCTGGGATTGCCCAATCGCAGCCTGGAGCCCACGCTGTCGGCCCGCCGGGCTTTAGCCGAGGTCTTTCGCCTGACGCGTCCCAAAATCATCTTCGCCCCCTACTGGGAAGACGCGCATCCCGATCACCTGGCGGCCACAGAACTGGTCGATGCCGCCAAGTTCTGGGCCAAACTCTCGAAAAGCGATATGGCGGGAGAACCTTACTCGCCTCCCCGCGTGCTGTATTACTTCAGCATCCATTTGCGCATTCATCCCAAACCGGCATTCGTGGTGGACATCAGCGACCAGATTCAGGGCAAGCTGCAGGCGATTGCGTGTTATGAAAGCCAGTTTGTCACGGGACGGCAGCCAACCTTTCCCACGGCACTCGACGACATCCGCGACCGGGCCCGCTATTGGGGTTGGAGCATCGGCAAGAAATTTGGCGAACCGTTTGCCAGTCGCGAAGAGATCGGCCTGCCGGGAGTCGCCGGGTTGCTGTAACGCCGCATCCGTCGTCTCGGCTCGCGTGTCACACCCGGAATCACAACTCTGCCGGGTGACTCAATTTGCCGCTCCGCCCCCTGCCCCACCGAAGTACGTCCGATCGCGGTCTTCGTAGCCTGTGTATTCCAGCACGTCATACAACTCGGCACGCGTCTGCATTTTGTCAACAAAACCTGCCTGTGTCCCCTCGGCGGCCAGTTGTCCCAAGGCCTGTTCCACGGCCTTCATGGCGGTCCGCAGCAGGGTAACAGGAAACAGCACCGCGCTGTACCCCAGGTCCCCCAGTTGCCGCACGGTGAGTAGCGGACTCTTGCCAAACTCGGTCATATTCGCGAGCAAGGGGGCGGGAATCTCCCGGGCGAATCGGGCAAATTCTTCCGGTGATTCGAGGGCTTCAGGGAAGATCATGTCGGCGCCGGCATCGAGGTACGCGTGGGCCCGATCGAGAGCCTCGGCGAGCCCCAGCGTCGCGCGGGAATCGGTCCGCGCGATGATGACAAAGCCCGGATCCATCCGCGCCGTCACGGCCGCCCGAATTTTGGCCACCATCGCTTCGCGCGACACGAGCGATTTGCCGCTCAAATGACCACAGCGTTTGGGCAGTTCCTGGTCTTCCAGATGCAACCCCGCCAGGCCGGCCCGTTCGAATAACTGCACCGTCCGTTCCACGGCGAGCGGTTCCCCAAAGCCGGTGTCGGCGTCGGAAATGACAGGCAGCGACACGGCCTGCGTCAGGTATTGCGCCTGCTGAGCGAATTCGGTCTGCGTGACGATCCCCACATCGGGCAGGGCAAAAGTCCCCGCCGAGAGTGCGGCCCCAGACTGGTACAGGGCCTGGAACCCCGCTCGCTGGGCCAGGCGTGCCGACAAGGCATTGAACACGCCCGGAATGGCGATGCAGCCTTTGGCGAGGATTTTGCGGAAACGTGAGCCGGGGGTACGGGGGGCAAGATCGGACATGATCTGGGCAGTTTAACCCAAAATCGGTCGGCCGCCCAAGCCGGGGCGCATCCATCTTTCCATAAGAAGATGATGTCGATAGAATTCCGGCCGCCTGAGAGTCCCAGGGGTAGGAGGGTCATTCCGGGAGGCAGGCGTTGCAGAATCCCGAATTGAGACATCGCGAACGAAGGAGTCGCACCGTATGCGGATTGGTCACATGGCACGAATTGGATATTGCTGGCTGGCCGTGATCGGCACCTGGCTGGGGGCACACACCGCCAACGCCCAGGAAAAGCCGGCGATTACGATCATTTTCCCCGGCATGGATACCGTGTTCGAAGACGTGAAACTGGCCTTCGATCTGGTGGGCGAAAAAGGGGACGACAAAGGTTTCGAAACGCTGAAAAGCACGATCGAGACGTTCCTCGTGGGGATCGATACCAGCAAGCAGGGGGGCGTGCGCGTGTACCC
>JAFEBR010000451.1 GCA_018242565.1 Planctomycetota bacterium
GAGGATGTTTGCAAAGTCATTGCAACCTTTCCAGCTGGTTCAGTTGAGACGCGACCTTTGCGACGAACAGGCCCTGATTCGTGCCGGATTCCCGGACCGCAGGCCGTTACGGCAGACACCAGGCGCGTCGCTGGTGGGTGACAACCAGCGGTTACCGCTCCTCGTTCAGTACCTGACCGATGCTGCCCTGTTCGATCGCGGGCGCGAAATCGTGTGGATTTCGCCCGGCGAAGATGGCGACCAGCTTGCCAAGCTGCAGGCGGAACTTCGCCGCAAGCTGGGCGCGTTGGGAATCACTGTCGAGGTCAACCCCACGTCGAACCTGCTGATCGGCGATCTGGAAGATCTCACAGGGCATCCGATGTGGCGCTTGCGGCCCCCCCGGCCCGGGCCGGAAGAGACCAACCCGGTGGCGGTCTGCGTGGGAACCGATAACCCGCTGACATTCAACTCGAACCTGCGGGCGGAATACCAGTGCCTGAGCGACGCGATGCTGCTGGCGGGACTGTCTGATGAAGAATCCCGCCGCTGGCTCGATCGCACCCGTGATTGCAGCCTGGAAAGCCGATTCACGATCGCCCGCGACATGCGCTTCAACCGCAGCGCGGTCGATAGCCACGGCCTGCCGCTCACCAACAGCAATTTGCGGTGGTTCATCAACATCGGCGACTCAACCACCTTGCCCATCTTGTAGCGTGGCTTCAGCCCCAGGGGCGTTCTTCCGACGCGTTGCCGTGTCGAACGCCGAAAGCGTTACACTGCTGTGGAGTTGTCGCAGATGCGACTCAATCCGCGCGCCGGCCCATCACCCCCGATTGTTCAAAGCACCATGAACGAATTTACAATATCATCTGCGAGTCACCCCGACACCGCGCAGGAGTCGGGGTCGCGCAGGGACAAAACAGGGCCACCCATGATTTAAGGCGCTTGACCCCGTTCGGCGCCCCAGGATATGAGTACCAACACAGCCATGAATGCACCTTCATCAGAATTGACATCGTCAAAACAAGACGAACCACCGGTGGCCCAAATGCGAAAAGGCCGTTTCTGGCGATGTTTCTGGCTGACTTTCCTCGTTGTCTCACTGGCTTACGCCTGGTATTGCTTCTACGTCCCCTCCAATCACATCGTTTGGGCGGACAACTACGCCTCGGCCCAGAGAAAGGCCACCGACTCGGGTCAACCGCTGATCCTCTACTTCACCGGTAAGTGGTGTGTTCCGTGTCGAGTTATGAAACGCCAGGTGTGGGCTGACGAAGAGGTGGCCAAAGCGGTCAACGCGCACTTCATCCCCGTGGCCATTGACTTGGACAATCCTGATAATGCCGGGTTGTTATCCCAATACAACGTGGGCGGCGCGCCAGTCACGATCATTACAGATCCACAAGGACATGCGTTGCGATGGCGAGCCGGAGGCATCGGTAAATCGGAGTTCCTTGAGTTGCTGAGGGAGCCAAATCCATCCGAGGCAACAGACAAGTAGTGCCAGTGGCCGAAGTCGCCATCTGACCAGGAAAGCCGACGACCACAGGTTTGCAGTGCAGCGGAATTGCCGCGCGTGGCTGCTGGAATGCTCCCTCGGCGCCGCTCGCGGCCCCCCATGGCAGGCGACGAAAATGACAACGGCATACGGCGGTGGTACCCCCGATGATTTCAACGTCTCGAACAAATCGTTCGCCGTCATATTCCGGTGCCTGGACGGCGACCGCGTCAGGTGTTTCGCATGTACCAGCCGGGATCGCATCGGAGACATCCCGGGGATCTGCTGTGGTAACTGCCGGTCAAAGCGCATCGCCGACGCGCTGCCCGGGTTAGACCGTCGAACCACGCGCTGAAGCAGACGGCGCGGGGAACCAACTAACTGAGGCCACTCAAAGCGATTCGGGCCTGGTAACGCTCGCAGGCGGCTGGCTGCACCCACGAGCGAAACTCTTGCAGCCATCGCAGTTCGCCCGGATCTCGCCGATCTCCGGGACCCGTGCGGAGTTTTCGGCCAGGCCTTCTCATTCCAGCATTTTTTCGCGCGACATAGTGGGTGGCTCTCGCTTTCAGTTTGCGGCGGGGGGCCTGACGCTGGAAACCCTGCAAATCGGGACAGCCGAATGAGACGAGAACGGCAACCGGGAGTCGACGTGCAAAGCGGTTCCGCGGGCTGCTTGACGCTGCCCCCTGGTCGAAGTAAGGTCAACCCTGATGGGCTGCGGTCCCGGAGGACGTTCCTCGGGGAGGAATTCGATCTGACACCTTCAAGGAATCAATTCTCATGCGCTGCAATCGCGTCCTTCTCTTCGCCACGATGATTTCATTGGTGATGCTCTCGCAGGTTCGCGCGGGCGTCGTGTTCAGTTACACCGGGTCGCTGCAGGAATATATCGTCCCGACGACGGGGGTCTACTACATCAGCGCGGCGGGCGCTGAAGGCGGACACGGCTACGCAGGGGTTGCCGGCCTGGGTGCCGTTCTGAGCGGCGAATACGCCCTGACGGCCGGAACGAAACTCGAGATCATTGTCGGCGGCCAGGGGACTCCTCCCGAGATCCAAAACTCTAATGCTGAGGGCGGCGGTGGCGGCGGCAGCTTCGTCTACATCACCGGCGCACTCCAGCCGATTATCGTGGCTGGCGGCGGCGGCGGCGGCGGCGTTTACGGAGAATTGTACGGTGGTGTGAGCGGCGGCCAAATCACCACGGAGGGCGCGACCGGCTTGGGGCCCAATGGCGGAGCGGGCGGAACCGGTGGCAATGGCGGCAGTGGTGGCACCTTCTCTCAAGGCCAGAACGGAGGGGGAGGTGCAGGCTGGCTGAGCAACGGCACGGCCGGCGTTTACGGCTTCGGTGCGTCTGGCGGCGGCGGGTTCGGCCCGCCGACCTTTGCGGGTGGGGCAGCCGGTGGCATTGTCAGCGGAGGGGGCGGATTCGGCGGCGGCGGCGGTGCTGGAAACAGCAGTGGCGGCGGCGGGGGCGGGTATTCGGGCGGCGGCGGCGCCGGCGCCTATGGCGTGGGCGGAGGGGGAGGCGGATCATATCTTGACGCCTCGTTTACCAACACGATTTTGACTGCCAGCACCCACAGCGGCAACGGCGTGGTAGAAATCCGGCTGCTCTCCGAGAGTACCCCCGTCCCGGAACCCTCGACATTTGCCGTCATCCTTGGCACCGGCCTGGTCGTCTTTTCTTGCCGCCGACGCTGGACCCGACGCACAACCTAATCGCAGCGAATCTAGCCAATATGTTGTCGCCTGCCAGCTGGCTCATCCCGCACTGGATCCGCCAGACCGAGGCGTCGGGGGGCAGTTGTCCGGCGACAACATTGGTAATTCTGGTTGTCGACTCTCTGCTCGACTTTCCCGGCTCTGCTCGCGATTTGCGTTCGGCACAACAAGTCGGGGTGAATTGATTCTTACCATTTGAACCGTTCCATTTGAACCGGGGCCACCCACCGCGATTGGGGGCCTCGCAACGCTCGCGACGGGGCTGGATGCACCCAAAGAGCGAGAATCGTGCAGACATCGCAGCTCGCCTGGATCTCTAAGATCGCCGGGCCTTGGGCGGGCTTTGTTGCCGGGCCCGCCCATGCCTTCATTTTGCTCGCAAACTCGTGGGTGGCTCGGGAGTTCAGCATTCGATGGAGCCCTTACCTGAGACCGACGACCAGGCTTCATGCCAGCTGCCCGGGCAACTCGAGTTCGGTGTTTTCGCTGCTTGTTGCGAGCCACTCGCGAAGATACGATCAGCGAGTTTCTACTGACAACAAATGTTTGCTGAAGCATTTTTTTGGAGCATGCGATGACTCGTTCAATTCAATTCGCATTGGCACTGTCGTTTGTTTTCTCAGTCCAGATTCTCACTCCATCACGTTCGACCTGCGCAGGAATGGTCACGCTGCAGAACGCGACAGCAACCTATTCTCAACAGCCACCGCTCTCTGGGAATTGGTTTGTCTCGTACGCCATTGACGGTGATTCGACATCGGGAGGTCTGGGTTCGGGATGGGCCGTGGGACGTAACAACGACATCGCGGACGATTCGGCATTGTCGGAAACGGCGGTCTTCGAGACCGCCAGCGACGTGGGATCTGGAACGGGAACGGAATTGACGTTTACTCTGTACCAGCAACTCACCGTTGTCTCACAACATAACATTGGGCGATTTCGACTCTCGGCCACCACCGACTCACGGTCTCAGTTTGCCGATGGCTTGCAAAGCGGTGGAGACGTGACCGCGAATTGGGTCGTCCTCACACCGCTCTCGGCCACTTCGACCGGCGGAACGACGCTGACAGTCCAAGGTGACCAATCCATTCTGGCAAGCGGTCCGAACCCGAACACCTCGATATATTCGGTCACAGTGACAACCAACCTTACGGGCATCACAGGATTCCGGTTGGAAGTTCTCGAAGATCCTTCGCTGCCAAAGAACGGCCCAGGCCGGTCTTTTACGGGCAACTTCGTCCTCACGGAATTTACCGTCGATGCCGTGACCGCGGTGCCCGAGCCGTCATCGCTGGGCTTGTTCGCCTTGTTCAGTGCCCTCGGACTACTGTGGTTCCGCGGGTGGCACCGATGCTCGGCAGGCGTCGGGGCTGCGCATCAGTAAGAGGGAGCGCCATCGACGTTTCTCGCGGATACCGGCTTCAGGGCTGGCACTCATGCTTACGGTGACTCAAAATAAACAACTGAAATCCAAACCCGAATCGGAGACCAAGGGTGCAATTCGCCGGTATCGCAGAACACGAAGGCCATTGAAATCACCGGAGCGAACCCACCGCTGATCCATCAAGCAGTGGATGCCCTCGGGTGGCCCAATAGATTCCTGAAGCTTCCCCGTCATTTCGCGGAGATTCCCGAATCGCTGCGCGGTTCGGTCCAGGGCGGCTGGCTCGCCGCCGAGTTGCGCAAATCCCTCCTCGAAAGCGCCGCGAACATGGGCCAGCAGGTCCTCTCGCAATTTCCGCTTGTGGAGCCTGCTAGCCTGCACCGGTCGGACAGCCCGTTCAACGAGAATCTTCAACTGGGCCAGGCTCGATTTGTTCATGCGGGTGCTCCCAGAATGCCCCCGAGAATGCGGACGAATCGTCGCCATTCGGCACGGCCAGCTTTGAGCCTGGCTCGTCCCTTCGCTGTCGGGCAGTGGATGCGCCGCCGGGCGCCGCGCCGGGCCTGCGGTTCAGACTCCCAGACCGCACTGACCTCGCCGGCCAATAGTGTTCGGCACTATTTTTGCTGTAATAATTCCACCCAGCGTTGGCACAGAATTTGCGCCGCCATTCGATTTTTTGTCTGGCAGTTGCCAGATTGGCATGGAGGTGCAAGGTGGCGAAGCGAGAGCGTGGGCTGGATCCTGCGGAGATTGAGGGGCTGGAGCACTTCGAGACACTGGTCCCCCTTTTGGCGCGTCGGAAGAACCTGGGAACGGGACAGGGCGGGCAACCGTCGCCTGTTCTTCGATCAGGATGTTTGCCTGTTGTTGCTTTATTTCTTCAACCCGGCCATCACCAGTCTGCGAGGTCTGCAACAAGCATCCACACTGGAAACAGGCCAGCGCTGTTTGGGGATTCGCGCGACGTCGCTGGGCTCGTTCAGTGAGACCGCAAGGGTGTTCGACGCCAAGGCGCTGCAGGAAATCGTGAGTGAACTCGCCAGTAAGGCGACACCGATCATTGACGGAACGGACACCAAACAGTTGCTGAACCTGACCGCCGTTGACGGCAGTATTTTTCGGACGTTTCCCAGAATGGTGTGGGCGCTGTGGAAAGATGAACAACATCGAGGCATGAAGCTGCACTTGCACTTTGACGTGTTCTGCTTTGTTCCCACAGATGCCAAAATCACGCCGGCTGCTTGTTCGGAACCGGGCCAAATGCGGGTGATGTTGCAGCCGGGCCGGCTGTACGTTTTTGACCGCGGCTACCTCGACCACGACCTGTACCGGGAGATTATCGAGGCGAAATCGTCGTTCATCGGACGCATCAGGGACAACGGCCAGTACACCGCTGCCACAGCGCAGCCGCTTTCCGCAGAAGCTCGTGCTGCGGGCATCGTGAGTGACGAAATCGTCAAACGATTGGGGACCTCGCATCACAAAAACGTTTTGAAGGACCGCTGCGTTCGTCGCGTTAAGGTTCAACGCACCAACGATCAGGGAGCGCTGGAAACTTGGTGGCTGCTCACAAATCGGCTGGATCTGGCTCCCGAACTGGTTGCGCTGGGATACCGCTACCGGTGGACAATTGAGCTGTTTTTCCGGTGGTTGAAATGCGTTTTGGGTTGCAAGCAACTGCAGACGACCTCGGAGAACGGCGTCGCATTACAGATTTACACCGCCCTGATTGCCAGCCTGCTCATCGTTTTGTGAACGGGTCGGAAACCCACCAAGCAAACCTGGGAAATGCTGCAATTCTACTTTCAAATTTGGGCCTCATTGGAAGAACTGGAAGCGCATCTGAAAAAGCAAAAACTGATCTCGACGGAAAGTCAAAAGCCGTCAGAACTGCCTGACTGACCTGAGCGCTGTCGACTGGACACCCATTTCAACGCGCGATCGATTTCTTGATCCGCAGCGGCCGTACGCGCTTTGCTCGCCAGAAACCGGCATGAGTTCAGGCCACTCATCACAGACGGTTGATCCTCGTCACCGACACCCATCAATCCACTGCCATGTCGGCAGCGCTCACTCCGGAATTGGCAGACGCCCAAACCACCAATCTCGCCAAATCTCCGCCGTGCGCAAAAATCGAGCCAAACACTATTGGCCCCCTTCGCCAGAGCGGGGACTTGTCGTGACTGCGGGTGCCGGCACAGGAACGGGCGCTGGCGAAAACTGTCGGCGGTTCCGGGAATCGCCATGGAGTTAAGCCGACAGCATGATCGGCATTCTCAGGCTGCGAGGACTCGGGCTAACGCATGGCGGTGGCGTTGAACTTGGCTTCCGCGATGACGAGGCGTCGAGTTAGATAAACGTTCATCAGCGCCACAGCGACGCCCAGGACCAGTGCCACGCCCAGCGACAAGCCGTCGGCAACAGAAGTCGTCAGCATCGAGCGGAGTTGTTGATTGCAGAAATAGATGCACGGGTAGGTGGCGGCAAAAGCCCAGACGAACGTATTGAGCCCCATCACCCAGGCGCAGGACAGATGAAAGAGGAGCCCCACCATCAGGAACACAAACAGGATTCTGGGTGGGACAATCAGCGCGACCGGGAAGATCACTTCCCAGGACACGAAGATCAACTCAAGTGCGGCCGTGATCCGCGGATGCCGTTGCAGGGCCTGTGACAACCTTTGCTGACCAAACAGCCGGGTGCGCGTGATTAAGAGGAGCGCGAGGCCCCGCTTCCAGTAAGGCGAAGCCGCCTTGTAGATTCCGGCCACGAAATACGCCAACGCGGCCTCGGCCGCAATAAACAACGCCGCAGCGCTCTCTGAGTTGCCCAGGCTCCCCACAGCCAGCGCCGTCAGACACACGAGAACCATTTCATCAGCGCCATCAAACGAGAGATGATGACGCTTCATCTGGATCAGATGGAGTATCGCGGCGCAGGCCAACAGCGCCCCGTTCAGCGGAAAACACAGCAACGCCAAAATCACGACTGCATCCAGCCACAGCAGTCCGGTAAACAGGCTCTGCGGAATGCAGGAGACCCACCGCTCCAAGTGCTGTTTCAACGCCGACTGCGATGAAAAATCGCCCAGGCCGGTGATGCAAGAATTAAGCAAACCCCCGGGGCGCATTTCTCTCGCTCCCAGGGCCAACTCGATCAGGCACAGGCCGCGTGCTATGCAGCACAGACGCGCTGTAAGGGCCACGGCATCTGAGGCGGACATCAAACGGCCCTCATCAGGCAATGATCAACAGGCAGGTCGACGGCATGCAGCGGTGATTGATAAGCGGTTCGTGTCGGAAACGGGCCCTGTCGCGCCACGTCGATTCGAAACTGCACTGCGATCGCGTCGGAACATTCCGCCGTGATTCTGTCGAGAATCAACAGGTAAGGAACAGTCACCGTCACCGCGAACTGATTGTCCGGATTCGCCTCGATGGCCAGCAGAATCCGGTGCACCGATTGGAACAACGCCTTTCGCGCGCGTCTGTGCGGACTCAGGACGACGCGGTTGAGCGGGCTCGGGAGATCGGGAAAGATCTCCCGCCACTCATCGGGTTCCCCACCCGGCTCGCGGACACAGCGAAACAGCAGGTCCAAATCGGCGATGATCGGCTTGGGGGAAAAGAAGTGCCAACCGGGCAGCAAGTGTCCGGTTGGTTCAAACTTCCGAGGGATCTTACACCAGGGCCAAGGCAACTGAACCATGACCGTGATAGCGAACCAGGCGATGAAGATTACGGCGACGATCCCCATGATGAAGACCTGCGGTTCCCGTTTGCGGTCAAACCAATTTGGCCTTGCGGCTTTTCAGAATGGCTTTCCGAAGATCGGCCAACTCGCGACTGCTGGGGGCCGCTTGCTCGGGCGATGCCAGAGACACGACCCGTTTCGCGCGTTCGACACGCTGCTGCAGCGCCGACCGGAGTCCATTGCTGTCGAGGTCTTTGAGATGAATGGGAGCGGCCAAAATGTCAAAAATTATGTCGACAATGACGTGCACGATGACTTCCTTACCGATATCCAGCACCAATTCGCCAACGACGTCGGCGACGACATCGACATCCGGAACGCCTTCAGTGACGACTTCCAAAATAATGTCGGGAACCGCGCCGACGACATGGAGAACGATTTCCCCCAGGACGTCGCCCACGCTGATTTCTGCAACGCCGCTGCCACTGCCTCCGGCCGGGCCACCTGAGCCTGACCTGCTCTGGCTGGCGAGGATCAAACGCACCGCGTCCACGATTTGTTTGTCGCTCATGCCACCGGTTGGGATCGTGCCGTCTGCCATGTCTCACCCCCTGTGCTTGCGCTCGTGGTTGTAGAACTTTGACAATAGACCGTCCAAGAAACGGGCATCTCAGATGGGCTGATCAGCCTGTGCCCGTTATGAGCTTGACTATGGCGCAGAACAACACCGAATTCTATCGGCACATTCCTGATGTCTGGATCTGGCTCAAGCGAGCCACGCGCTCTGCACGATTTCGTGCGAGACCAGGGGCGCAGCGGCGACGAGAATCATCGATCCCGCGAGCCACCCAGACCTGCATTGGGTCACGGCAGGCCAAGCGACAGCCACCCACACGTTGAAGAGTGTCGCAGGCCCTACACCGACCGCGTTTCATCGGCGACAAGGATTTCTGCGCATCGTGTTGACTCACGTTTTCAATGTAACATCCACTCGTGAATTGGAACCTCGAATGCCTTTCAGCGATAATCGACTGCCTCCCGCCAGATCTGTGCGGGAGTCCAGCCTGCAAGCTGCGCAACCGGCGGGTGAAAGAAACCCGGGGTCAGTCGGCATCGCGGCCGAGTCCATTACCAGCGGGCCCGGTAATATGCCACTTCGATTTTGGGCTCTGGAGTTCGAGGTGCCTCACGACACGCAGGGCGAGATATCGATCGACGCCCGGACCTGCCGGCGAAACCTCACGTGCCGACGATGGGGGTGTAAACGGCAATGATTTGTTCTGGTTCGTCGGTGAAGGGCCCCGCGAATGTCGAGTGCGACTTGCCGTCTGGCGTCCATATGTGAATTTTCTTGTCATGGCGATCGCCGGTGTAAATGTTTCCGCTCGAATCCACCGCAATGCCGGACAACTTGTCGAGATCATGGTCATTGATCAATGAATTGGCCTCGAAGTTATTTTGGGCCACTTGTGAAACATTGAAGGTAAACAATCGGCCGTCGCCGGGACTGCCGATGTACATTGTCCCGCCGGACTTTCCATCAGAGGCAAAGCACAAAGCCACGGGATTATTGAGTGAATGGTTCTTAGACGCCGTGATGACGCCGAGCAAGGTCCCCGAAGTACTGAACACGGCCACGCGGTTGTTGCCTTCATCGGCGGCGTAGAAATTGCCTGCGGAGTCGAACGCGACGCCGCGGACGGAGTGGGTGGAACTGCTCGTCGTCGTAAACGTCAGTCCGCCCTGATTCACCGGAACCGGAGTGAACGGCGGACTTCCAGGCTTGGCGGAAAAGGCTGGCACGAACGTTCCCGCGTTGAATTGCCCCGCCGGAGGAGGATACGTCTGTTGCAGGAAAGTCGAATTCGGCAGCGGCGCGCCACCCGCCGGACTGGTGCTCTGGGGTCCGTAAAATGCGGAGACGACGTTCGTATCCTGACTGCTGACGTACAGATTCCCATACCCGTCGAAGACCGGTTGATAGGGATGCGCCAAACCGGGCGAGTTGGACGGCGTCACGAAGCTTCCGATCAGGGGCATCGTGGATGAGCCTTTCGCAAGCGCGCCATTGAATTGCAGAATCGCCGAATTCCCCTTGTAAGCCTGGGCGACATAGAAATTGCCATCCGGCCCGAAGGTCATGCCGCGTAGTTCCTGGTAAGTATTCGCCGGACTGAGGACCGTTTGTGACACGATCTTTCCGTTGGTGTCGAGGGCATAGACATTATTGATGGGCGAACTGCCCCCCTTCGACTCACCAGAGAACGACACGTAGAAACCGTAGAGCGTCTGGGACATGATTTTCTCTCTCGGATTAAGGGTTCGTCATCGAATGACCGCAGCCGGGTTGAATCGCCGGGCGAACGTGCGTCGCCATGCCCGACGAGGATCGGTGTCAGCGGCCTCATTCCGCGTCCCGCGGAACAGCGTTTGAAACTCGCTCTCTATATATC
>JAFEBR010000452.1 GCA_018242565.1 Planctomycetota bacterium
ACGGCGCGTTCTTTTTGGCGCACGCCTATCGCTGGCTGGGCAACAATGACCAGGTGCGGGCGAAGCCTTCGGGTGAACGCCCGCCGGGAGTCGTCTATCCCACGCTCGATGGTTACAAGATGTTTCTGGATGCGGGAACGATGGAAGCCGTCAGCAAGCTGTACCTGAAAGATGCGATTCCCTTCTGGAAAGAAATGATGGCGCATCCGAACCGCGACGAGTTCTGGCAGAAGCGCGCGATCATGCCGCATCTCAAAAACGTTGCCCCCGCCGTGATGGTCGTCACGGGCTGGTACGACGCCGAAGACCTGTACGGTTCCTTCAAAGTCTACCGGGCCATTGAAGCTCAGAATCCCAAGGCGAACAATGTGCTGGTGGTCGGTCCCTGGCATCACGGGGGCTGGGCATCGGTCCCGGGTGACAAGCTGGGCCCCATCTCGTTTGGTTCCAAGACTGGGGCCTTTTACCGCGAGCAGATTGAATTTCCCTTCTTCGAAAAGTACCTGAAAGATAAAGATCTGCCGGCGCCCGCCGAGGCGACCGTCTTCGAAACCGGTTCAAACACCTGGCGGACATTTGACGCCTGGCCACCCAAGCAGGTGGAAGAACGCAAGTGGTATTTGCGTGCCGATGGCAAGCTCGATCAAGCGGCCGCGACGGGGTCAGTTGGCGGCATGGAGGCGGCCGATGAATACGTCAGCGACCCGGCCAAACCGGTTCCCTTCCAGGAGACGATCTCGCCTCAGATGAATATCGACTACATGGTGGCCGATCAGCGGTTCGCCGCCCGGCGACCCGATGTGCTGGTCTACCAGACCGATGAATTCCAGGAAGATACCGTTGTCGCCGGTCCGGTCGACGTTGAATTATGGGTGTCAACCACCGGCACCGATGCCGATTTCGTCGTGAAGCTCATCGACGTGTTTCCGAGTTCGACTGACGCGGCGGCCCAACCTGATTTTCAGATGATGGTGCGCAGCGAGGTCTTCCGTGGCCGATTCCGCAACAGTTTTGAAAAGCCTGAACCGTTTGTGCCGGGACAACCCGCGCGCATCAAGATCGAACTGCAGGATGTGCTCCATCGCTTCACCAAAGGGCATCGCCTGATGGTGCAGATCCAGAGTACCTGGTTCCCGCTCGTGGATCGGAACCCGCAGAAGTACGTGCCGAATATCTACCTGGCGAAGCCCGAAGACTTCCAGAAGGCGACGCATCGTGTCTATCGCTCACCTGAGCATCCGACCAACCTGCGGTTTGGAGTGTTGCGCAAATAGAATGCGGTCAGGGCTTGCCGGTCTGCGAACTGCCGCGCTTCTGCTTGAAGAGCCATTCGAAAAACTCGGGATTGTCGTAGGTTTCGGTCCACGAGTCGTGAGCCGCCTCGGGGTAGACGGTGAACTTCACGTCGGCCGCACCGGCAGCCTGCAGCGCCTTGACCATCGACTCCGAGGCCGACAGGGGGACGACGTTGTCTTTGGCGCCGTGGAACACCCAGATCGGCAGGTGCTTGATTTTCGCGGCATCGGCCGGGTTGCCCCCGCCACAAATCGGGGCAATCGCGGCAAAGCGCTGCGGTGAGGCAGCCGCCAGGGCCCAGGTGCCAAAGCCCCCCATGCTCAGACCGGTGACATAGATACGGTCTTTGTCGACTCGATATTTGGCCACAAGATCGTCAAGCAGCGGATTGAGGGACTGGGGATTCCAGCCCCGACCGGCCGATTGGGGCGAAACCACGATCGCCGGAAACGTCTTCCCGGCGGCGATCAGTTTAGGCGGACCGTGGAGTTTCACCTTTTCGATTTCGGTTCCCGATTCCCCGGCTCCATGTAGAAACAGTACCAGAGGCCAGGGTTTCGTGCTCGTGTCGTAGTCCTGCGGCAGATAAAGCAGGTAGTTCAGCGTCACCTTGACGGTGACCTCGGCTTCGAAATGTTGCGGTTCCTGCTTACCCGGCGCCGGTTTGTCGGCGGCCTGCACTCCTGCCAATGCCCCCACGCAGAAGACACCGATCAAGCAGGCTCGGATACACAACTCGCGAAGGTTTGACATGACGCAGTCTCCCGATGAATTGATGGGGGGGCACTTTAAGTCAGCACCGACGTGCGGAATGCTGTCACCGTATCGCATCGTGGCCACGGTCGCCAGTCTGAAACGGTCCCTGTCCGATTCGCGCCGGCCTGACTGCCGAGAGTTTGTCGCCACATCAGGTCAGCACCGCGACCCGCCGGTGCGAGAGCAAGTCAGATCCTCGTGTGCATCCAGCGTCCACTACGGAAATAGAGCCACGCCACAACCATCCGAAACAGAACATCCACACACATGCCCGACCATGCACCGATCAAGCCTCCATTCAACACTTTACCTCCGAGGTAAGCTACCGGCAGTCGCAAGACGGCGATCCCCACCAGATTAATCAGCATCACGGCACGGGTGTCTCCGGCTCCCCGCAGTGCATAGATGTAGACGATCATCACGGCCAGCGGGATCTGGTACCACGACAGGAACCGTAACGCGGGAATTCCGATTTGCTGGACCTGGGGTTCCTTCGTCATGATGCCATATACAAGGTGTGCGCCGAACAGATAGATGGCCGCTCCGACCAGAGCCACGAACACGCACTGCCGTGCCGCTTCATGGGCCAGGCGTCGCGCCTGCTGTGGAGCGCCGGCTCCCAGGCTCTGGCCCACGAGGACCGCGGCCGCATAGCCCCACGCCGTCGCGGGCAGATAGGTGAAGGCCTCGGCATCCATACCGATGACATGCGCCGCCACGTAGGCTTTGCCCAGCGCGCCCTCTCCTAAATGGGAAATCAACGCCAGGAACAGCCACTGACAGGTCCACATCAGGACGCCATCGAGCGCCGCGGGGGCCCCGATTCGCAGGATCCGCCAGACCTCTTCCGCATGCGGACGCAAATACGCCAGGCGCAAACGGAGATGATCGACTCCCCGGGCGAGCACTCCGAGAATCAACAGCCCCCCACAGAAACGTGCGATCAGCGTGCCGGTGACAATTCCGTCAATGCCCCAGGGGGGGATCGGGCCCCAGCCGAACACGAGTGTGCTGGCCAAAAGCATGTTGAGCACATTGACCACTCCCAGCACGAACATCGGCGTCCGCATGTCTCCCATGCCGCGCAAAGCGGCTGAGCCAATCAGGCAGAACCCGTAAAACAAGTGTCCGTAGGCGTCGATGCGCATGAACCGCACCGCCAGACGGAACGAGTCCCCTTGCATCCCCTGCATCTCGGCGAAGAGGGGGGCCAACCCGGTCAGGGCCAGAAAGACGAGCAATCCGAGGACCGACACCAGGGTGAGAGATCGGTTGGCGAAACGGTTGGCCAGGTCAAAGTCGCCAGCGCCGCGTGAACGGGCCACGAGAGCCGTGGTGCCGGTCCCCACCAGCGAGAACACCAGCGTGGCCAGCCAACTGATGTACGCCGAGATCCCGATCGTGGTCGTGTAGACACCGATCTCATGATTGCCGGTCGTCACCTGACCGGCCAGGTAGGTATCAAACAGGCTCACACAGAAATTGAGCAGTTGCTCGCCCAGCGCCGGCAGTGCCAGTACCAGCACCTGCCGTCGTAACGCCCGGCGATCGACGACGTGTCGATCCGGCGGCGAGACGTCGCTGTTCAATTCGGCCATGACAGAGCTGGAATCCCTTCTTCACTCACAAAAAACGGGTCGCCGATCGGGTCGGCCCGGCACAGGCAGGCGTCGTTCAAGGCAGCGATGCAGTCAGCGGCAGTGAGCAGGCTAACGGGGCGCGACCTGTGCTGACAACCGTGACACAGCACTTGCCGGCTGTCGCGAAATGTCGGATTCTCTCGCACCTGTGGCGATTCGTCCACTCGCATGCCCCAGCAGCCTGTCAGACACGACTGCCGCGGATGGGGTTCGGTCGCAAAACCTGCGGGACGGGCAGACGAACTGGCCCGCTCGCGCGACTCGGGCTGGCAGCCGGGGCCGGAACGGGAGTCAGGGCTCTCGTAAAGAACATCCCAGTTCTTCCAGCTTGGTTCGTACCAGTGCGGCGACTTGTACGCCCACCGTGTCATCATGCAGCAGGGTCAGGAGCAGAGACTTATCACCTGCCCAAACCTGGTACTGGTTTTGACTGTTGGCCGTCGTCCGGATGCGGGTGCGTCCGCCTGAGCGGACGGTGTCAGGCTCACCGGACAGGTGCGTGATTTCGGGGGTGGGGAGCCGTTTGGTCCAACCAAACGGCCCCACTGCCCAGCGGCACGATAAGAAACTGCGAGTGACGTCGATGCTGATCGAACCGCCCAAGGCGAGCAGGCCGAGTCCCAGGGGAAAAAGTCCGGTGACCAGCATGGGCAGAGCATGGACCAACTCGGCGACGATGGCCATGCCGCCGCGAGGCAGCCCCCGCGTCACCAAACCGTGCAGCGCCACCCCAAACCAGATCAGGCAGAACAAGGTGCAGAAACCGACCATAAACCATTTGACCAGGTTCGACGGGGCAACCGGCATGCGGATCTGTAACTGCTCTGGTTCGTCGATGACGACTTCGATCAGGCTGTCGGCGGGAAGGTCCCGTGCCGCCAAGTGCGTGATTCGATCATCCTGTCCGACGGAACTTGCCGCAGCGGGGGGCCCGGGCCGTGGTTTTGTCGCTGCCGACGGAGCCGCAGCAGAACTGGGTGACAAAAAGTCGTTGATCCGATCGACCAGCCATTCCTTCTCGCGTTCCGAGAGTGCCGTGCCGAAGCGGGCAGCTCTCGGGGACCCCGGGACTTCGACGCGATAGACGGGGACTTCGTTCTGTGAATAGGCCTCAACCAGCACGGCACGCGACTCCGCGTTCAAGGCGGTTTCGAGAACCCGCTTGTGGCCAAACAAGACGCGTTGAACGACAATCCGCGAGCGTTCGATGAGTAAAAAGGTGCGTTGGTACTTCATCCGTAACCAGGCATAACCCATACCCAGGCCGACGCCCCAGAACAGTGTGAAAAAGGCCACGATTCCCAGGATCGGGGGTGCCTGGGCCTGCTGTCCTTTGGCGACGCCGAGCACCATGAGAGTGGTGAACACGACCATGAACCCATTCCAGATCACGGCGAAGAACCCCAACCCACCCGATGAGGCGCCGCCGCCGGGAATGTACAGCACCATCCGCTCGGGGTCTGCGACCTCGACCCGAATCAGGCTGTCCTGGGGCAGCGGTGGCAGCGGGTGACGTGATCGGGCAGGGGAGCCATTCGCGATATTGGTGGTCGCTGTGGCTGCTTCATCACGATCTCTCGGTTCCGGTGGACCTGGCAAATCGAGTGCCGACAGGTCAGCGTCGCAGAACGGGCAGACTGCGGCACCGGTCGATTCCAGGAGATCGGGTGCGATCGCGGCGTGACATTCCGGACAAGTGAACTCAGGCATGGGCCTTCCGTCCTCAAGGCGTTGCGGAGCGTGCCGGCGTGCAGAAACCGCCACGGCGGGAAAACTCGTGGCGACCAGCGTGTCGCGCGAGTTTTCCCGCTCGCTTAACGAATCAAGCCGTCGGCTCGCAGCAGGTCGATCGCCTCGCTAATCGCGACCACGGTCCGGTCGACATCGGCGGCGGTGTGTGCTCCTGAGAGCATCGCCCGCCAGCCGAAGAAATCGACTCCCCCCAGCAGCAACGCGCAGCGGAACGCATGCGACAGTTTGGGATCGATCTTGCGGTCCAGTTTCTCGACAGAATTGCCGTAGGGAATCCAGTCATCGCTGTCCGGGCGCGGTCCAGTGTACTCGGGAACAATGGTGGCCCCCGAGAACTCGCCAAAGCAGACCCAGTCCACCTGCTTGTGTGCAAAGAGTTCGTTCAACCCCGTTCGCAGGCGGCGGCCCAATTCGTTGGCGATGCGGCATGGTTCGCCGGTGGCGACGACGTCGAGTGCCGCGACTCCAGCGGCGGCCGACAACGGGTTGCCATTGTAAGTGCCGGGGTGCTTCATCTTTTTGCCCCACCGGTTGTCAACTTCAAGGGCACTCATCAGATCGGCGCGACCGGCCAGGCAGCCACCCGGTAATCCGCCTGCGAGGATTTTTGCCAGCGTCGTCATGTCGGGGGTCACGTCGTAGTATTCCTGGGCGCCGCCCGGCGCCACGCGAAAGCCGGTAATGACCTCATCCATGATCAGAATCACGTTGTGACGGGCCGTCAGTTCTCGCAGCCCGCGAATGAACTCGCCCCGCATGGGGACGAGACCCCAGTGCCCACCGGTTCCCTCAAAAATCACACAGGCCGGTTGGTGTTCGACAAGCGCCCGCTCGACCGCCGCCAGATCATTGGGGGGCACGACCACGAGATCGTTCAACACGCCGGTGGTGATGCCGGGCATGGAATAGTCGCCCGTGTCGTATGGCGGATCCGCCGCGGGAATGAGCAGATCATGCCAGCCATGAAAATGGCCGGCGAATTTCAGGACTTTTCGCCGGCCGGTGACGATCCGCGAAATCCGCAGCGCCATCAGCGTGGCTTCGGTGCCGCTGTTCACGAACCGCATTTTCTCGGCTGAGCGTATCAGCTTCTGCACCCGGTGCGCCCAGTCGATTTCCAGTTCGTGACAGGCGCCGGGGTGGGTGGCGCGGGCCACCTGTTTTTGTACGGCTGCCACCACCGCCGGATGGCTGTGCCCCAGCAGCAGCGATCCGTGCCCCATCCAGTAGTCGATGATCTCATTGCCGTCGACGTCGTACTTCTTCGAACCTGCCGCCGTTTCGATGTACACCGGAAACGGCTTCAGGAATCGTCCGTCGTGGGTCACTCCGTCAGGAAACACCTGGCGCCCCGTTTCCGCCAGTCGGGCTGAGCCGGGAAATTTCTCACGATAGGCTGTGGCAAGGGGACGCGTCAGAGTTTGCGACATGTCAGGAATCCATGTTCGAACAGGCCAAAATGGGGACGGCTGCCCGGGTCCGGGCAGCCGTCAGCAGTGCGATGCCAGCCCGCGAAGCTTACTTCTTGAGCGGAATCCCGAAGTCCCCGGCGAAGTCTCGCCAGTAGGAATGCACGTGATTCGCATTGTTCTGCGTGTTGTTGTACTCAACCAGGAAGGTCGGGCCCTGCACCCGATAGTAGTGGCGCTGATTCCGTTCGGTATCTCCCCACCAGGCAAAGTGGATGTTGTCAAAACCTGCCTGGGTCAATGCGGCTCGGCGCTTGGCGGCCACGTCGGCGGGCATGTTGTTGAGGTATTCGGTCAGCAACTCGGCCAGCAGCTTTTTCTGGTCGGCACTCATCTGCGAAGCCGGCAGCCCGACGGGGGCCGTGGTTTCGGGCTGGGCACTGGGCGTTTCCGCTTTCGGTCCCACGCGCAGATCATCGGGGGCCTTGGTGTCGATATGCATGATCTTGGCCTGTTCCGGCGTCGACAGCTTGAGAATCTGCCGGGCCATGTCTTCTTCGGGGCCGAGCACGCGGATCGAACGGCCGGGGCCGGCTTCGATCGCAGCCGGGTTGGTGCCGAAGAACTCGGGGGTCGCGCTGACAACTTCGCCTTTATCTAACGTGTAGTTCAGCGACAGATGGTGTCCTTCCAGACGCCAGCCCCAGCGACCGGTTTCCGAGGGAGTGCCGAAGATGCTGATGTAGTATTTACCCGGGTTCCGACGTTCACGGCGTTCAGACCGCTCCTTGGGTTCGGTTTCGAGCAGGTACAGCACCTCTTCGAGACTCATGATGCTCATCGTCTGGTCATAACCCGATTTGGACAGGCTGCTCGAGATCAGAGTGTGTGCGGCCCGCAGTGCGGGGCCCTCGAGTTCACGCAGCGCGAGTCCCTTGCGTTCACGGGGAATGAAATGCCAGTTCAGGCGTTCGGCGTCGTCGAAGGCAAACGAGGCCTTGGCCAGTTGCTCGGGTGACAGTTTTTCCCGCAGGGCCGTGGCCGCCTGGAAGATGGCTTTGCCCGACGGTTCTGTGGTCTGCCCCTGCGCAAACAACAGGGCGCCCATCGTAATGGCGACCAGGACGGGAACCGTGAACCGAATCCAGCGAGCGTGCATGTTGGGTGTTCCTCTTGAACGTTCAGAAAAGTCAGCGTCTGTGTAAGTGTCGGACGGCGCGGGCCGTCGTGAGTCGCAGGCCACCCCGTGGGCTGGGTGGCTGAGGGTCAGCCGGGGGGCCAGTCGAGCCGACGGCCTCCCAGCAGGTGGACATGCAGATGGTCAACCGTTTGCCCACCATCCGGTCCGCAATTGATAATCACGCGGTAACCATTGGCCAGTTTCATCTGGTCGGCAATCACCCGGACCGCCGCCAGCAATTGTCCCAGCAAAACCGTGTCGTCTTCCGTGGCGTGGGCCAGTGATGGAATCTCTTTCCGCGGAATCACCAGAACGTGGATCGGGGCCTGCGGGTTGATGTCGCGGAATGCCAGGCAGTGTTCGTCTTCATAGACGATTTGAGCCGCAATCTCTTTGTCGATGATCCGTTTGAAGATCGTCTTGGCCGCCATGTCGCGCTATCCTCACTCTGCAGGAAAATCTCGTCGTGCCACGCAGTGGAAGGTATCAGAAGAGCAGGGGAATCTCAAACTCCCCCTGTCGAGAGCCGTGCGTCCAATGTCACCGTTGAAATCGGCGGAAATCTGGCACAGCAGGCGAGTCGCGATTCGGCCATTGCCGGGTGAGTCCGGCCGGGCAGAACAGCGAAACCAGGGCTGGTCAGTGCGCTTCGCTCGGCGGGGCGAACTGGCAGCGGCACAGTTGGCAGCCTTGAGTCGTCGGTTTAACCGAGAAGAACTGAATGTCGTTGTCTCCAGGCCGCAGTGACGATTCGGGGACCAATGCCTCCCAATAGTTGTACAGCCCCTGCACGTGGTACGTGCGGGTGAGTGCGCGAATTGTCCCGTTGACGGCGATCGCCAGGATGACGGGACGTTCCAGCGCGATCGGTTTCTGCACCACACCGCGGAAGAAACACGGGACCAGAGAATCGGCAGCGTATTCCAGCTGATGTTGGAAGTGTGCCAGTTCAATCGTCACGGCACCATCGGTTGTTTGCGGGATCGCGTCGAGCGACTGCCCCAGCAGGTCGTCACAGGTGCCAACCTTCAGCACGGGCTGGAAATCGGGGGAGTTGCCGAACCGCTGGGCGGTCTGTTGCGGCACAACGCTCGAATGCACCAGATCCCGTGCAAACGTGAATTCCTGAAATTGGCGATCCAGACTTCGCTTGGTGGGTGGGGCCTGGTGATCGGTTGCGAAGACTGAAACCCCATCCACGGGCAAGGGCAACCGCATCCCCAGGACATCCGCTATCGTGGGGAGGATATCGATGGACTGTACGTTCCGATCACTGATGACCCCTGTTGTTTGTCCTGGTCGTTTGATGAACAGCGGCGTCGAGAGGATCTCGGGGGCCGTCTGGGGAGACAGGTCGCGGCGCGGGCCGGCCGCTTGAAAGGCGACACCATGGTCAGCCGTGACCACGAGCAGGCAGTCGTCGTATAACCCGGTTGTCTGCAGGCGGTCCAGCAGACGGCCGATGAACCGATCGACAAACTGCAGTTGCAGCAGGTAGCGCTGCTGCCGTTGGACGACTAACCACTCGTCCCCCCCAAATCCGTCGGCATTTCCATGAGACGGTTCACTGGCCAGGAATTCGCCATAGTCGTCCGAGAGATAGGCTCGTCCCGAAGGCAGATAGGTCCAGGGGACATGCGGCAGCAACACGTGCAGAAAATGCAGCGACGGCTGTGTCGATTCATCCAGGCAGTCGAGGAAGTGGTCGAGTTGCACATCCCGCTGTGAACCCCAACTGTACCGCACGACTCCCTGCCGCACCTGACGGTCGACCACCTCGGCCGTGGGGTTCAAGGGGCCAAACCAACAGGTCGGGACCCGCGGCAGGTGCCAGGCATAGTCGGTGGGACTCAGGTCATGGAGGTACAGGGGCCAGAGCGTTTGGCCCAGGCGAGGCAGTTGCTCATGCACGGGGCGCCGGGCGGCGGCGCGTGTTGCGAAAGGAGCCGTTGCCAGTTTCGAGACCGGCTCGAATGCTGTGATCCGGAATTGGTTCGATGCTTCGAGCAGGCTGAACAAGTTCTGCGGTCGGGTCTGTGAGGCCGGGACCTCGGGGGAATCGGGGAACCGCCCCGCGAGCAGTGCGGGAACCGCCTGTAAGGTATCTGGGTGGACAGACGTGCTGTTGCGAAACCAATGACTCCCTGCCGCCAATCGGGCAAAGTGGGGGAACCGCGTGGCGTCGATGGTGTGGTCCGGCGTCATCAGCGAGAGTCCCGAACACTCATCCAGGACAATCATGACGATGGGAACCGGACGCTCGACGACGACCGTGAGTGGCTCAGCCTGACGGGGAAACACGATCACTGTCGCCGCGGAACGAAAAACGAACAGACCTGGAAAGATCAGGCTCGCCGCTGCTGCTGGTAGCGCGATCCGGCGAAACCAGTCTCGCTCGGTGGACAGCCAGGTCGCCGTCACTGCCAAGGCCAGGCTGATCAGGACGTGGAGCAGGCCCGGAAAGCAACCCGCCGATTTCACCAGCGGCAGAGCGATCAACAGAAAACCCACGAACAGACACAGCGTATGGAACGACTGTGCCAAACGAGGCAACGTCCAGGCGATGACCCGTTGACACAGTACAATCAGGCCGGGGATCAAGACGCTGACAATCGCTGCCAGGATCAAAAGTGTCGCAGGTTGAAATTCTTCGCTCGTCAAATACATCGGATTGCGCCCTAACCGGTCGAACACCGGTTGCGCCAGGGCAAAGTTTGACAGGGCGAAAATCTGCAAAGCCGAAGTCAGCCAGCCCGGGAGAGCCCGTCGACCAGCGCAGCCTGGCGGAGCAGGAGTGGAACGATCGACTGTGGGCATAACTGGCGACGGACGAAATTTTCCGCACACGTCGGCGGAATCGCGACAGCTTCGCCGCAGGCCAACAGCGACGCCTCTGAGGGAGTTGCGCTCCCCCTCAAAAACCGCCGCGCTGATCCTGGAGATTGCAGGTCGCCCCTGTCTCAATGGACGTGTTGCGCCAAAGGCGATGCTCCCACAGTTGTGAGACACATTCACGGTCGGTTTGCCCGACGTCTGGGCTGGTTGGAATTTTGCATCCGCGGCAATGATTCTTCATTCGAAGTGCAGGCGTTTAGTCGCGGAGCGACTTGTTTATCGTTTTGAGTCCAACCTGTTCCCGCGAGGAGATTTTTGCGTTTGCTCTCGATTTCCATGACGCGGTCAAGCAAAAATCGATTTCGGTGGGCCCGTAGTGAACCGAGTCTGTCGTTGTGCGCCAGCGCTGGACCGATTCACTCGAAGTGAATCGTTGGTCTCCCGAATCGCAAATCTGTGAGCACTGCGGGCATCAATCGCCGGAAGAAGCATGTCGATGGATATTTTGAACCACAATCGGGACGCCTGGAATCGTCAGGTGGAACAGCAGAATTGCTGGACGGTTCCCGTCTCGACGACTCGAGTGGACCGTGCGCGGGGGGGCGAGTTCGAATTGTTGCTGACTCCGACCCGGCCGGTTCCCCGTCACTGGTTCCCGGCGCTGGCCGGACTGCCGACGCTCTGCCTGGCTTCGGGCGGTGGGCAACAGGGGCCATTGCTGGCTGCGGCCGGCGCGCAGGTCACCGTCTTCGACAACTCTCCCTTTCAGTTGGCACAAGACCGTTTTGTCGCCGATCGTGACCACCTGACACTGACAACGGTCGCAGGCGATATGCGTGAGCTGGCGTGTTTTCCGGATGGGTCATTCGGTCTGATCTTCCATCCCTGTTCAAATTGTTTTGTCCCGGCGATTCGGCCCGTCTGGGCCGAGTGTTTTCGAGTGCTGCGACCGGGGGGCGTACTACTGGCGGGGTTCACCAATCCAGTGCGGTATCTGTTTGATGATGCTCAGATTCGGCAGGGGAAGCTGCAGGCGTGCCATCAGATACCGTATTCCGATCTCGACCAATTGGCCTCTTCCGAGCACCATCGTCAGATCGTCGCCTCGGGAGAGCCTGTTGAATTTGGTCACACCCTGGAGGATCAGATCGGCGGACAACTCGACGCCGGCTTTCTGCTGACCGGGTTCTACGAAGACCGTTATCCCGCTGCCGCGTCAGATCCGCTGTCGCGATACCTGGCGACTTTCATCGCGACACGTGCGTGGAAACCTCCCCGCGAGGTTGTGGCCGGTCTCCCGACCGAGCCACCCAGCCGACCGTAGGTCTTCGGGATGGATATGCGGCTCGCGCTGCGGAACCTGCGGGATGTGTGCAGCGCGTGGTGCAGACGAAATGTGGGTGGCGGCGACGCGAAAGTCGTAGCGGGAGACCTGCGGTCAGGCGTGCGGCGGGGTCGGGAGACCCGCGCCGAACTGGTTGGGGGCCAACGCCGAACCGGGAACTGGGGGGCGCGAACTCTACGGGGCGTCGAGCTGAGCCTTAAGCCACTGACTGCAGAGAGTCGTGGCGTCGGTGCGATCGGCTTTTGGCCGGGTGAGCAACGTCAAATCCTGAGCGCCGAACATGTGGCGGGCAAAGGCGTCGGCGGCCTGATCGGCGGGGGTCTCGGGAATCGTCGTCACGCCGGGGGCGATACCGACGACGTCCCACTCCTGCAGACCAAAGCTCAACGACCAGTTGAGGATCCAACTGTACGACGAGATGGCCGCCTCGGGGGGTGATTCGAGGTGCGGGGTGACCGCCGCCGGGATCGCCAGCACGACCAGGTCGTACCCCTTCCCGCGCACGGTCTTTGCCTGCTCTTCCAATTGGGCCAGCGTCTGATCAGCAGTGGGCCAGAGGGTGATCTCGGTCTTGGTATTGGGACTGACCGTGCGGAACGCCTCTCCCAGCATGCGGTCATAGGGGGGCATCGCGAGAATGCGGAGGGCCTCGCCGGCCCGAACTCGGGCGCGGGTCCGTACCAGTGCCGGTTGCAGCGGGGCCACGTCGGCCAGCGACACGTCGCGTCCGGTCAGCGTGCGGGTCAGGGCCACCGCCGTCAGTTTGTGGCCATCCATATTCGGATGAATCGCGTCGCTTAAGGTGAGGCGCCAGGCCAGGGCATCGCGTTCACGTAACGCGGTGTGCGCGGCGTAGCAGTCGCAGACCGGAACTTTGAGTGCGGCCCCCACTTCGTGCATCGCCCGGCAATACTCCTGCAGTTTGGTGATGGGACGTCCGGCGGTATCGAGCACCGCGTTGGGGGTACACAGCAGCACTTCGGCCCCGACGGCCCGGCACTTTTCAATGATCGTTTTCAGGTTCGCCTGGTAGTCGGTGAGCGGGACCCGCACCATGTCGTTGAGCCCAAACATCACCGTGACCACGTCGGGGTGCTGGTCGAGCACATCTTTCTGCAAGCGGTTCAGGCCATCGACGGTGGTGTTCCCGCTGATCCCCGCGTTGACCAGCGTGATGCGGGCCTGCGGTGCCGCCTTTTGCAAAGCCACCGCGAGCATCTCGGGGTAGGCCCGTCGGCCGCCGGTGTGGTAGTAGACGCCCGTGACGCTGTCCCCCAGACAGACGACTTTGACCGGCTGGCCTGCCGCCAGACGCTCGGCCAGTCGCGGGGTCGCGGGGGCTGGGTCGGCGGCCGAGACGCTGGCCGCCAGGCAGGTCGCCACACACACGCTGAGACAGGCTGACCAGAAGGAGAGTCGAATGTGCGGGGCAGCGCCGTTTCGCATGAGAAGGTTCCTGTTCAGGGGCAGATGCAGATGCGTGATTCTGTGATTCGGTCATTCGCGGGGACGGTTTCGTCGGGGTGTATCCGACGGTGCGTACTAGTGCGTGTCAGTCTGTTACCGTCAGGGTGTGGATGCGAGGGGTGCATCATCGATGATCGTCTCGCCATTTTCGAGTCGCAGGCCGATCGGGGTGACACCCGTTTCCTCGGACAGGGCGTCGGCCAGCGCCCGGGAATGCGTGGTCACCCAGACCTGCGAGCGTTGCGACGCCTGGGCGATCAGCGTGGCCAGGGGGCGGATCAGGTCGGGATGCAGGCTCGATTCGGGTTCGTTCAAGGCGATCAAACCGGGGGGACGCTCGGTCAACAGGGCCGCCACCAGGCACAAATATTTCA
>JAFEBR010000453.1 GCA_018242565.1 Planctomycetota bacterium
GCTCGACCAGCAACAGCTTGCTCCAGGCCGGGTGCCGCGAGGCGTCCAGCGTATCATGGGCCAGCGCCACGTCGTAGCCCTGCCGTTTCGCGTATTCGAGCAGGACTTTCGACGTAAGTTCCCCCAACTCGGCGATTTCACGAGTCCACATCGTCGCAATCGCCAGGCGCAGCGAGCGTTGGTGTGCTGTGCGACGACGTCCCAGCCGAGTACGAGCACGGTGATACTTGATCGCACCGCGCTCGGGTCGAGGCTTCCGCAACAGCCTCGCGATTTCATCAAGCCAACCCCAGCACTCCGCTTCCATGGGCAATGTCGAATAATACCCAGGTAATTGCCGAAGTTGAGAAGTGGTGTACTGATGGGTCGCCAGCCGGAATTTGTCCTGTACGCGATGGATGAACAGGGGTTCCTGGTCGGGGCCGCCATGCACGTAGGCCACATCGACCCATTTTGCCTGAGGCTGCCACATGCAGAACGCTGTGCCACAGCGAGCCCAGGCAACCTCGAACGTGTGCTTGTCGCCGTAACAATAACGGTAGTAATACCGTGAGTGCCGATTGTAAAACCAGGCGAGACTCAGGGGCCGCCAACAGATTCGTTTATCGACCACGAATTGGCCGCTTTCAATTGTCCCCAGGTAATGGGGATCGAGCACGCCGAACGCGGACCACTGCAATCGGGGATCCCGCTCCATGATGTCGGGCCAGAAGATCGCGCCGCAGGCACGGTAATCCGCCAGTTCAAACAGGATTTCAGGATTTCGACAAGGGTAACAATCGGCATCCAGATGCAGCACCTCCTGAAACCGGCAATGCAGCGTCGCAAAGACCTTCAGCTCCCAGCCACCCAGTGCGGTCACCCCCAGAGGCGCCCCGACTTCGTCAGCGTCAATACAGGTCACACCAAAGGGTGCCAGGAGTCTCTGGCGACTGATCGGCATTTCCCGTTTATGGCCGAGAAACCAGACTTCAATCGGCAACGTACAACCCACATGTCGGATGGCACGGATTGTGACGTACAACATGGGAAAGAACCGTTCACCTCCCCCGGCGATAATGATTCCACGGCCTTGGAACTCGCGGTCAGGATCTGCCGGCAGGCTGGACAAAAACTGCTCAGCACGCGCGAACATCGTCGCCGAGTCGTCGCCCAGTGGATCGCGCGGCAGATAGTCGGCACAGGCACCGCATCGGCGGAGTTCCAACGGACGCCGACGGTCCCCCGTATCCGGCACACACACTGAATGCAGGGCACACTCAAACAACAAAGGGTCGTCAGAGCCGGCGGTGGCATCAGACTCCACCCGCCGCCTGCGTCCGAGGTGGACGCAGGGGAGCGGGCGCGGACGCAGATCCACCGGCGCGTGATCGGGACAACTGCAATCCCGACAATTCCGTGCCGTCACCACATTGGGCGGAAACGAGAATTGCGTGGAGTTACAGAGGAGTACCCGCTCGCCACGAACTTCGCGCCAACGACAAACAGGAAGGCTGGCCACCGGTAAATCTAGTGCGGACGACCAACCGTCAGAGTCCGAGGCCAGCGAGCTCCCTGTGCCGCGCCGACCCGGGTCAGGACCAGAGGAAACTCGACCGACTTCGAGGGCAGTTCATAACGGGCCAGCACAGTCCCCGCACGGCTCACCGACAACTCCCAATGGCCTTTCGACGTGCGTTCGAGTTTCCAGAAAGCGGGATCACCAATTTCGTCACCCAGATCCAGCGGTTGGCTATACCAGCAACCGGCCGCCGTCACATCCTGCGAGTGATAGAGCGCCACCGGCAGATTCGTCGACAACGTCAGTTCGACCGGGATCAGGAATCGCTTGGGGAACAACCGGGTCACGCGGGCCCGCAATTCTTCCAGATCGCACATCGACCCCGACTTGGCATTGTGGAGCGACGAACCCGAACCGCCAGGCTTGCGACCGGCCACTCCAGCCGTTGGTTCAACCACCGAGAATGGGAACAAACTGGCCGGTGTTCCAGGAAACAGCTGAGGGCGATTGAGGTCCCCGGTGCGTGGTTTCGAGACGGAAGCACGCGCTCGTCGCACTGTTTTGACCGCCATGGCAACTCCCTTCAGAGGGGAATGAGAAATTTGGCACCGAACCCGATATAGAGATGATACGGTGTGATTCGGCGAAACACAATGACAGTGATACCGGACAGAGAAACGAGTTGGAGAGGCTCAAGTCCTTCAAATGCTGTTATTGGGACTGTTGGACGGCGAATTCGGAAAAACCTGTTCAGAGGCCAAAGAGTCGGAAAAGAAGATTCGAACCTCGCTGGATCTCTACAATAAACGCCGACGATTTCACGGCTGACGGGGAGAAATGGTTCGGGCGAGGCGAAAACCGACGAGAGACGGCGTCGAGGAAGGGTTGTCTTTATATCGGTAGGCCGATCGTAACCAGAACGCATGATCTGTGTAGCATCCCCCGTGCAACGCACGCGCCGTGTTATCGATCTGCAGATTCTCGTCTTCGATGTCTTCCACGATGTCTACAGGCGTAGAAGCAAATTTGCGGGGCCGGTCCAGGCACCAGTTCCAAAGGTTGCCCAATGGGTCGAATATGCCATAGTCATTCGGCAATAATTGGGCGACTGGGTGCGGTTGCCCCAGCGCATTGGGTACGTACCAAGCGAACTTAACGAGGAGTTCGTCGGCCTCGCCGTAGCATCGACGGGTGGCAGCACCAGCCCGCGAGGCATATTCAAATTCGACCTCGGTTGGCAGCCGGTATCCGCGAAGTGAAAGGTAGTTGTCCCTCAACCTCAAGACGCGGTTATCGGCGTCC
>JAFEBR010000454.1 GCA_018242565.1 Planctomycetota bacterium
CGCAACTTACGCTGTCGCGCGTACTCCTGCATGATCTCTCCGTACGAGACCTGATCGGGACCGCCGATTTCGTACACCTGCGAGGGACCGTCGGGAAGGTCGAGTGCCGCGCCGAGATACTCCAACAGATCTTCGACGGCAATCGGTTGGGCTTTGACCTGCACCCACAGCGGACAGATCATAACGGGAAGTCGTTCCACCAGGGCGCGGATCATCTCAAAAGACAGACTGCCCGAACCGATGACAATCGACGCGCGAAACTCGATGACCCGCGGATGATGAGCCCGCAGGACGTCGCCAGTCTCCTGGCGACTCCGGAGATGTTTGGAGAGTTGGTGGTCGGGATTACCCAGCCCGCCGAGGTAAATGATTCGCCGAATTCCCGCGGCACTCGCCGCCTTCGCGAAATTTTCAGCCGCATCTCGATCTCGGGCCTCGAAGTCCTGCGTGTCCCCCATCGAGTGAATGAGATAGTACGCCGTGTCGATGCCCTGCAGAGCGGCAGGCAGTGTCTCTGGCTGCAGGACATCGCCTGCCACCACTTCGCGCTGGGGACCATTTTCCCCCTGCAGACTGGCGGGCCTGCGGGTCAGGCAGCGGACCGGGATGCCACGCTGCTCCAACAGTCGCAGCAGTCGGCCGCCGACGTAACCCGTAGCACCGGTCAGCAGCACACGGGGTGGGGGAGTGCCGGCGGAGCAGGCCCCAGCGGAGACGGACGGTCCAGGGGCGTGAATCACGATCGACACCATACCTGTGTTAAGAAGCCGCGGCGGGGAGGATCGCCGCCCCGACCGACTGGGGAACCCTGTCGGTGTCTGAAACGGGGATCGGGCGCACCGGCTGAGGGCGTACAGGAATCCGTTCCGGGTCGTCACTCGCGATCAGAGCGACAAACGACGAGGCCATCACGAGTCCCATGACTCCGAGTCCAACGACAAAGATCATCATATCATTCATCGCCACGTCCTCCCATGATGAGTGTCCCCAGGCTCAGGATCGACGGGACCCACAGGCCGACGAACAGACCTTCCTGTTTGAAGCCCGAAAACCAGAGGGAAACTGAAAACAGAAACGAAAGACCGGCAGCCACGACGAAACCGATTCTGGCAAGTTGCCTGCGAGATCGTGCGCGTCGCGGCGCAGCCGAGCCGATCTCGGCTGGTGGGATGTCGCGATCCTGTCTGAGGTGTGTGGGGGCGGAATTGTGCATGGCAGAGGTTCTTGTTCAAAGGCAGGCGTTGAGAGAGCTCAAACGCGGTGGTGGAAGCGATACGCAAGCTCAGACTGGGGACTGTCCCTCTCCGGAGTGTGTCGCGAATCCCGGAGCAAGCGAGTTGCACCGAGGGACAGTCCCCTCGGACGAGAGATGGTGACTGGTTTCAGGTGGCGAGTGCCTGACGCTGGGTGGAAAACAAACGGTTGTCGTTCACCCAGTCGGCGCGGGTGTATTCCACAACCGAGGTGTCGGTCTCACGAATTTCCAGGCGATTCAATCGAAACCCCATGTCGGTGATTTCGGTGAACAGTTGGTGGGCCAGGTTTTCGACACTGGTCGGGCGGTCGAAGACCTTCAGTTTCATTTGCTCGCCCGTGCGTCGAGTGTGTTCCTGCATCGTCTCATACAGTGAGTCGTAGCGGTTAATCAGCAACGCGTGATCGTATTCCCGTTTCAGGAAGGGCTCGATCTGGGCGTCGAAATCGCCGAACAGGGTGGAGATCGCACCGTCGCGTTCCACTTCGAAACAGCACACGACCCCGTAGCGGTGCCCGTGCAGGTTGCGGCATTTGTCCGCCAGTTCTTCGTTTCGATGGGCGGCGTAGAATTTGTAATCTTTGCGAATGATCATCGGTGCACGTTCCGGGTGAATTATTTCTTGCGACGGATGAGTGACATCACCTCGGCGCGGCTGTTCGGATCGGATTTCAAGACACCCCGCAGCGAACTGGTCACGGTCAGGCTGCCCGACTTGCGAACACCGCGAATGGCCATGCACGAGTGCTCAGATTCGATCACGACCGCGACACCACTCGTCCCCAATTCCTGTTCGAGCAGGTCGGCGATGGTCTGCGTCATCCGTTCCTGCACCTGCGGGCGACGGGCAACTTCTTCGACGACCCGCGCCAGTTTGCTCAAGCCGGTCACGTGACCGTTCGGCAGGTAGGCGACGTGCGCCACGCCATTGAAGGGCAGCAGATGGTGTTCACACATGCTGGTGAAGGGAATGTCTTTGACCAGCACCAGTTCGTCGTAGTCTTCCGGAAACTGCACGCGCAGATGGCGGGCGGGATCCTGGTGTAGACCCGCGAACATTTCCGCATACATTCGGGCGACGCGACGGGGAGTCTCCAGCAGTCCGGGACGGTTGGGATCTTCACCCACGGCCCGCAGGATCGTGGTCACCGCCTGTTCGATGGCGGCCATGTCAACTTGCCCCATCCCCGCGACTTTACGGGCGGATCGACGGGAAGAGTTGGTTCCGGACGCCGAGGCGTGGTCCGGAAGGGGGGAGACGGGCCTGTCGATGGTCAACACAGACATAGAAGGCTTTCTGGTTCAGAGACAATGATGTTCAACTCAGACAATCCACTGTGTTGCCGCTCACGAAACGGCAACCCGCAGCATGAAACCGATTCGAAATCCCTATTTCACATCGACTTGTGAAAAACGTTCAAATCGTTCATGCTTGGAACCGACAACAGTGGCCCGGATTAACCTGTATTTTTGAAATCCACTGGAATCGGCCCGATGACACCCCTGTGGAGGCTCTGAATATGGGCCCGCGGGTTCTGGTTGGGACGGTGCACTTTGGGCTCAGGGCCGGCACTGCCGGGCCTGGGCGGCTGGCAACCTGCAACCGTGCATCGGACGGAAGCGAAGACCTGCCTGCTTTGTTGACCCGCGACGTCCCGCCCGACTTCCCGACCTCCTGGAACTTGGCGGGCGACAAATCATGGCCGTCGAATGCCTGCGCGACCGGCACACCCGTCGGGCCGCATGACACTGCAGTCCTGGTTCTGCTGCTGGCGGTCCGGCCCGCAACAAGGCGCGTGCGAGTGCACCGCGACGGTCAGATCAGAAGGGCTGAAAATGGGCAAATCACTAACGTTTTAGAACCATTCGTGGTACCCTGATACGGATCATACAAACTCGTTGGCAGCGGGTTCGCGGGCTGTTGTTTGCTTCCGGTGCTGGCTTCGATATCAGGTCTCAGGATTCTCTCGGATGAAAACACTAACCACTTTGTGCGTGCTGTTGACCGCGACCATGCTGTCGCTCCCCGATTCGGCCTTTGCACGCGGCCTCGGTGCGGGCGGCGGCGGCGGTGGAGTCGGGCGTGCCAATGCGGGGGGCGGGAACGGGGGCGGTCGAGCCAATGCCGGGCGCGAACCAGGCGCGCGGCCGAACGGCGGCGGCAACGCGGGCGCCAATCCGGGGCGTGTCCCCAACAGCACCCCCACGGTCAGTCATCCGACCGGTGGTGGTTCAGCGCGACCGGCCGGCGGTCAACCCGCCAATCGTCCCGCCACCCAACCCGCGGCCCAGACCCGTCCCAATCCGATGCCGGCCAACCGACCGGCAGGTGGTGGAGAGAATCGGCCGGCGACCCAGCCGGGCAATGTCGATCGTCCTGCTGTTGGCGCAGGCAACCGCCCCAACGCCGGCGGCGAAAATCGCCCCGCCACCCAGCCCGGAACACCGAATCGCCCCACGACTCTGCCGGGTACAACCGAACGGCCGAATGCCGGTGCGGGCAACCGCCCTAATGCAGGCGGCGAGAACCGTCCCACAACGCTGCCCGGGACCACCGAGCGCCCCAATCTGGGGGGCGGCAATCGCCCGAATCTCGGCGGAGGCAACCGTCCGAACGCGGGGGGCGAGAACAAACCGACCACGTTGCCCGGAACGACCGACCGACCCAACCTGGGCGGTGGTAACCGACCTAACGTGGGTGGCGAGAACAAGCCCACCACTTTGCCCGGAACGACCGACCGACCCAACGTCGGTGGCGGCAACCGTCCCAACGTGGGGGGAGAGAACCGGCCGTCCACGTTGCCCGGAGTCAACAATCGTCCCAATGTGGGTACTGGCAACCGTCCGACGACACAGCCCGGGGTGAATAATCGCCCGAACGTGAATGTCAATAATCGGCCGAACGGGAATATCAACAATATCAACAGCAATCGGCCCACGGTGAACGTTAACAATCGGCCGAATGGCGGGGGCAATTACGTCAACAACGGCCACATCGGAAACAACAACGTCACGAATGTGACGAACAACATCAACGTGGCCTCCAGTCGCCCCTACTACAACAACTGGCAGCACGGGAACTGGAATGGCAACTGGGCTCGTCCGGGGGGCAATGGCTACGCCAACGGGTACGCTCATGGCTACGCTCATGGTGCCAATCAGGCGTATTGGAACGGCGGGTGGGGTGGCTACTGGCATGGCGGCAGCCCCGCGTATTGGGGCCGGCCCTGGTATGCCTCCCCCGTCACCTGGGGCTTGGGCGCCTGGGCCGTGGGCTCGATCATGTACAGTTCGGGGTACTCGATGTACAGCAACCCGTACGCGGTCAGCAGCGCCGGCACGACGGTGATCTACGATTACTCGCAGCCGATTACGGTGGTCAATCAGCAGCCTGCCGCCGTGGCTCAAGCGGCCCCGGTGGTTGCCAGCAGTGGCAAAGAAGGCTCCGCCGCCCCCACGGCGAATGCCGCCAGTCCACCCGACCAACTGCCCCCTGACGTGCAGGAAGGCACATCGCACATGGACCTGGCACGCTTTGCGTTTCGGGTGAATGATTACGACACAGCGTCCAGCGAGATTGATCTGGCGATTAAGGCGCTGCCCAAAGACGCGGCGCTCCACGAATTTCGAGCGCTCGTGTATTTCGC
>JAFEBR010000455.1 GCA_018242565.1 Planctomycetota bacterium
CAACCCGAGAGCAGACGGGCCGCCAGCCGGCGAAATAGAAACAGGCTGCCCACACCGCACAGCAGCGGAAACAACCGCAGCGACCACTCGGAATACCCCAGCCATTTGACCGCCGTCAGCTCAATCCACAAAAAACCTATTGGCGCGACCTGCCCGTTCACCAGGGGATCGGTCAACTGCCAATACGACCAGGTGATGAAATGTTCCGCCAGCAGACACTCATCGACCCACAGTGGCTTACACAGCAGGTAGCTGACGACACGCAGGGCCACTCCGAGCCAGACAAAGGCCCAGGCGAGCTGGGCACTGCGGGGTTCCACAGACGCATTCCACAAACCAGCAGAGGGGCTCGAATCAGAGGCAGACATCGGCATGAGACAAGACGGTCGGGACGATCAACTTCCAGCAGGAGATTTCACGGAAAACCCCTGAAAAACCGGGCCAAACCCGGTCCTTCCGGGGGGCGGTTGGTATCCCAAAGCCGCCACTTCGTCAAGACGGGTCCACATCCAGAGTCCCGCCCGGCCGTCACGGCCAAATCCTGCCATCGTTCGAACAGTCTGGACCGGTCAGCCCTCCCGGAAATCCCGAAAAACTCGGTTTTCAACCCGGCTCCCCGTCAAAGGGCCTCCCTTTCCCGGCTCTTTCCTATGGGATCCCCGCTGGCCCGGCAATTGCCTGACAACACCAGAAAACACGCAAGTCATTTCCCATAAACAACTTAAAACATCTGCGCAACTCTGGCCCTGACGCACCCCCGATCGGGTTCCCACGTCCGGTCCGAATTAGAGAAAATTTTACAAGAACTCGCCAATACTCGGGGGCAGCCTGCGAATCTCTCTCTGTCAGTTGCTGGTTGTCAGCAGCAAAAACAGCAGGTTAAGGCAGTTCAAGGTTTCGGAGGTTTCAGCCATGTTGATGTTCAAGAAAGTGTTGATTGGTGCCGTGGGAACCGTGGTTCTCAGTACCCTCGTCTTCGGACGGGATGCGATCAGTTACCTCAAGACGGCCGGCAGCTCGGCTCGCGACGCGATCAAGGCCGAGGTACCCATTGAATTCGAGATTCAGCGAGCCCGCGACATGGTCGCGAACCTGATTCCCGACATCCGCAAGTGCATGCACGTCATTGCGGAAGAGGAAGTCAGCGTCGAACAGCTCAACCAGGAAATCGCTGCCGCCGAGGGCAACCTCAACAAGCAGAAAGAAGAAATCCTGGCTCTCCGCAAGCACGTGGACAGCGGCAAGTCGACCTACCAGTACGCCAGCCGCAGCTACTCGGCCAACGAGGTCAAACGCGACCTGGCCTTGCGATTCGAACGGTTCAAGACCGCCGAATCGACGATTGCCAGCAAGCGGCAGATCCTGACGGCCCGCGAAAAGTCGGTGACCGCGGCTCGTGAAAAGCTGGAAGGCATGATCGCCTCGAAGCGGAGCCTGGAAGTTCAGATCGAGAACCTCGACGCCCGGATGAAGACAATCCAGGCTGCTCAGACCGCGAGCAGCGTGCAGCTCGACGATTCGCAACTGGCCCGTGCCAAGAAGCTGATCGGTGACCTGAACAAGCAGATGGACGTCGCCCAGAAGATGCTGGACGCCGATGGCAAGTTCGTGGGGCTGATCCCGGTCGACACCACGACCAACATCGTCCCGGAAGACCTGTCGCGGCAGATTGACGAATACTTCGGCAAAGACAAAGACGCCGAACCCGCTGCCCAGGCTGGCGACAAGTCGGTCGCCGACCGTGGCTCGCTGTAATCGTCAACGCGTGACAAACCAAGAGTGAGGCTGCCCAAATCACCTGCTGCCCCGGTCGCCAACACCGCGACCGGGGCTCTCTTAACGCCCGCAGGGGCCCGCTGCCCGCTTGTGAACGAGACGAGCTGGCAGCCGGCCATTGCCCCGAAGAGTTTTGCAAGGGTCGATTCCCGTCAGATATACTCAGGCACATCCGGCCTGACATCGGAAACAACTTGCGGAACCGGCTGATCCACAGCTCCCGCGAATCCGTTTCTCACAGCAGTCCGTCGCGTATCCCCAATTTTCAGACTATCCGTTTCCAACCCCTGGCCGCTGCTACTGCGATGAGCGCCCTTTCCATGTCCGACTATGTTTTGCAGTGCGGCGCAGCCCCGACGGCTGGTAGCAAATACCTCGTCTGGGTCGATCAGGTGGGAGCCTTCCTGCTCAGCCTGAAAAACGAAGTCGCCATCGGAGGCCCCGCCATCGACGGGGGCGCGGCAGACATCTCGTTCCTGGCCAATCTGTCGCGCCGGCACGCGACGATTGTCCGTTCGGGAGAACGCTACGTGCTGCACGCGCAGGCCCCGTCCCATGTCGCCGGTCGTCCCGTGCATGATCGCTCGGACCTGACCGATGGCTGCGAGATTCTGCTGGGCGGCAGTGTGCGGCTGGCATTTCGCCAGCCCTCGGTCATGAGTGGCACCGCCCGGATTGATTTTCTCAGCGACCACCGCCCGGCCCGGGCCGTCGATGCCATCATTCTGATGGATGACACCTGCCTGGTCGGCCCCGGCACCGACAAGCACATTCGCTGCCGGCCCGGCCAAAGTGCTCTGTTGCTCTACCGCCGCGATGGCAAATTGTGGTGCAAGTCACGCGAAGACGTGTTTGTCGATGGACAGCATGCTCCAGAGGGAGCCGAGTTACGTTCAGGTAGTGTGGTCACCGGAAACGAACTCCGTTTCCGAATTGAACAGATCGGTTGATCAACAGTCCGTTGCGAGTCGGGATCCAGTTCCCCGAAAGAATCATCATGAAATTCATGTTTGCCCCCGAGGCGACGCCGCTGTCTGGCTACACGATCAAGCGTGCCATTGATCGTGGGGGCTTCGGCGAAGTCTATTACGCTCTCAGCGATTCGGGCAAAGAAGTCGCCCTGAAGCTGCTGCAGCGCAATCAGCAGGTCGAACTCCGCGGCGTGAGCCAGTGCCTGAACCTCAAGCACCCCAATCTAGTCACCATTTTCGACATTAAGACCGATAACGACGGCGACCACTGGGTCATCATGGAATTCGTCTCGGGCAAAAGTCTCGAGGCCGTTCTCGCCGACTACCCCCGCGGCCTGCCCCTCGATGAAGTCGAAGCCTGGCTGTCGGGTATCGCCGCGGGCACCGCCTTTCTGCATGACCGCGGCATCGTCCATCGCGACCTGAAGCCGGCCAACGTGTTTCGCGAAAGCGGCATCGTCAAGATCGGAGACGTAGGGCTCTCGAAATTCATCACCCCCAGCCGTCGCAGTGCCCAGACCGAAAGTGTGGGCACCGTTTATTACATGGCTCCCGAAGTCGCCCGGGGTAAATACGGCAGCGAACTGGACGTCTACAGCATGGGGGTCATGCTCTACGAAATGCTGACCGGAGCGGTCCCCTTCACCGGCGAAAGCACGGGCGAGATTCTCATGAAGCACATGACCGAACCGCCTGATCTGTCGAAGGTGCCGGCCACCTTCCGTGAAGTCGTGGGTCGGGCCCTGCATAAAGACCCGCAGCGCCGCACGCCCGGCGCAGCCCGCCTGCTCGACGAATTCCGTGCCGCCCGCCAGGGAAAACCGGTCGCCGTCGATATTCCGGCCAGCCACTTCGTCAACGTTCCGGAAATCGAACGCAAGGCGGCGGTGCGACCAGAGCCCATGCCGGCCGGGTATGGCCCGCGTGTCTCAGACGCCACGATTCATTATGCCGCCGACGGCAGCCCGCGGGCTGGCCAGGGACCGCGTCCGCACTCTCCCGGCAGTCCGCCACCGCTGGCGAATCCGTTTGGCAATGCCATGCGGAATTTCGGCGAAGGCTTAAATCACCTGGGGGATTGGGTCTCCGAGAAATTCCGCAAACGGCCCTGGCTGTTTTCCATCGTAGCGGTGCTCCTGGTGGTGAATTTGAGCCGCGGTGCCGGTCTATTCGGCGGCCGGGGCGGCATCAATATTGGCGGCACCCTGGCGCTGATGGCCATCATCTATTTCACAGTGAAGACCGTGGCCGACAAGAAGCAGAACAGTGGCGCGGGACGGAGATCGCCCGGCGTACCGCCGATGCCCACCGTCGCGCCGGTCGCCCAGGTCACGCCTCCGCCCCCTCCGGTGACGCCCCCCAAGCCCCCGGTCAAACCGGCCGGCAAGAAGAATGCGCCCGCGCTGACACCCGCCACGCTCCGCAGCATTCCCTGGACACGACGCGCCAGCGATCTCACCGGGGCCATGACCATGGCCGTGATCTGGGGTGCCCTCGCAACGGCACTGCTGACGGTACTGCGGTTCCCCATCGCGGTCGATCAAGAGCGGGCCCTTCTGGCCACGCACGGCGGTCTGGGCTTGTGGGGTCTGGTCACGATTCTTGGATCGTGGGCCCTGCTTGGTTCCTCGAAGGTACTCGAAGGCTCGGCCATCGGGAACCAGAACCGTCGGCTCATTCAGACGGCCATCGGTGCCGCGGTCGGCGCCATCGCGTTCGCGTTGCAGCACGAACTGCTGGTCGATCTGCCGATCCACAGCAGCTTCGACGGCCTGTTCAATCACATCGGTCGGCTCCCGTTAACGACCGACGTGTCGGTTGACCCCGACACACAGATCAGGTTCCTGCAGCCCACGCTGGCCGGCTACGTCGTGTACTTCGGTGCGCTGTTCGGGTTCCGTCGCTGGTGGCTGCTCGCCGACTCGTTCCGCGTCAAACGCTTCAGCATCTTTTCGGTGATCTTTTCAGGTTTCATCGCGTTCCTGATTCCTGCCGCATTCGTCTTCCAGCAGAACTGGGGGGCCATGTGGGGCGTCGCGATCGCTACGGTCGTGCAACTCTCGGCTCCGTGGATTGCCCCGGCCAAACGCGCCGTACCCCCGGCTGCCGAGCCGGCAGCCGTCGCAGCCTGAGTTCCGTAATCGAAACATCCTGTGTGAGTCGAGTCCCTTCGTCAGAGTGCCCCGGTGGTACTCAAAGGCAGATCATGATGCAGCAAACTCATAATGCGTTTTCCTTAAGCATGCCTGAACTGGCCCTTATCGCCTTGGCACTCGCGGTCCCGGCAGGGATTATCATCTTGACCGTGCTCGTCGCCTCGGGCAGCGGCAAAGCCATCAAGCGTGTCCTGGGGACCCTCGGCGTGAGCGCCCTGCTAATCGTCCCCGCGATGCTCGTCGTCGGACTGGTCGCCCGCGGAACTTCCCAGACCACCCGAGTTGTGTCTATGGGAACGTCGCAACCGGGAACGGCGACCGAATCGCCGTACGTTGGACGCCGCCAGAAACAGCGCATTAGCCTGCAGGGCAAGGCGGTGCAGGCGAACACCGAATCGGTTCCAGACCAACCGCAAACATCAACTGGTGAAGTTCATTTCGTGCCGCAGAATGAAACGGCCGAAATCCGCGCCGGCAAGGCGCGGGTTATCATCGGCCAGACCGGCACCCAGGTGGTCGTCGCACCGAAAGCGGCATTGACTCCCGCAACGGCAGAAGCCCCCGCAACCGCGGTGGCCGCCGCGCCCGACGCCGAAGGCGCCCCGGCTGCCGCCCCGGCCCTGCCGCCGACTCCTCCGGCCCTGCCCAACTCGACTCTGCCGGCGCTGGCCAAACCGGCCGCCCCTGCGGCCGAAGTCGCCAAAGACGCCGCCACTCGTCCCTCCGTCAATGTCGCGATCGAAGGTTCGGTCGACGGTAATGCGATGGAGCAGGCGATTGAACAGGCCATCGAAGGGGCGATTGCCGCCGCAGAGGCTGCGGCGGCCCACGCGGACGCAGCCACGGCTTACGCCGACGCGGCGACGGCCCATGCCGATGCGATGGCGGGCCACAATTCCCGGCCTGAGGTTCAAACAGCCGTCCCCAACATCCTGCACGTCCAGGAGATCACGGATCACAAACCAGAGTGGGCCGATGACCAGCCCCTCGACCGCCAGCACGGCCCGTTGTACAAACTCAGCAGCAAGCGCTACACGACCATCGCTGAAGCCGAAGCGGAAATCACCCAGATGGCCCAGCAGAAAGCAATCGAGTACTTCCGCGAACACATTGCCAACTTTCCTGCACAGCCGATCCCGGTTTCGCTGTTGCGTGACTTTGCAATTGAAGAATTCGTGGGCGAAGAATTTGAACGGTCGTTTGGCAAAGACGCCACGGGCAATGAGATTCAGGCCCGCATGTTCCGTGCCCACCTGCTGCTCGACCTCGAACGCCACCCCGATCTCGAACACAAAGTTCGCCAGGCCTGGAAACAGCGCACCGTCGACGAGAAACTGGCGGCGATCGGTTCCACCTTCGGATTGACCACGGCCATCCTGGCCGCGGTGGCGGGATACTTCCGCCTGAACGAAATGACCAGCGGCCAATATCGGACCCGCCTGAAACTGGCTGCCGTCGCCCTCATTGCCGCCGCCGGGATGGGACTCATGGCCATCGCGTGACCAGCGTCGAGTTTGTGCCCCACCCGCTGTTTCCGTCCGGGCACCTGCAGACCCTGGCGGGAGTCTACTGGCCGCGAGCCGGTCACACGGATGCTGCGCAGCAGCATACCCTGACTTTGCCCGATGGCGACCGGGTCATTCTGCATGACAACTGTCCGCCGGACTGGCACCCGGGCGATCGCACCGCCCTCTTGATTCATGGACTGTCCGGCAGCTACGCCAGTCCGTACATGATCCGGATTTCACGCAAGCTGGCGCAGCGGGGCGTGCGCGCTTTCTGCCTCGACTTGCGGGGCTGTGGCGCCGGCCTGGGCCTGGCACGGCTGCCCTACCACAGCGGCCGCTCGGAGGATGCCGCCGCCGCTCTCCGGTTCATCCACCACCTCTGCCCCGGCTCTCCCACCGCCCTGATCGGTTTTTCGCTGGGTGGCAATATCACCCTCAAGCTCATCGGTGAAACGCCCTCGGCTCTTCCCGCCAACCTCGAACGGGCGATCGCCGTCTGCCCGCCGGTGGACCTGTTAGCCTGTGTGCAGGGGCTGACTCGCGGAGTTAATCGTCTGTATGACCGGCATTTCGTCAATGCGCTGAACCGGCAAATCCTGGATCTGCGCCAGCACATTCCCGACGCGCCCCAACTGCCCGGCCGCGAGCTCCCCAAGGGGGTGTTCGACTTCGATGACCGGTTCACCGCCCCGGTCTGCGGGTTTGGCACGGCGTTGAACTATTATCGCCTGTGCAGTTCCGCTCAATTCGTGCCTGAGATTCGCCTGCCCACCGTGATTCTGGCTGCCGGCAACGATCCGCTGGTCCCGGCCGACGTCTTTCAGACGCTCGCCTATCCGCGCACGGTCCGCCTCGTGCTCACTCGCTCGGGAGGCCACATGGGCTTCATCGCCCGGCGGACCCCCAGAGACCCCGACCGGCATTGGATGGATTGGCGGATTCTCGAGTGGACGACCAGCGATCGCCCGACCAGTTGAATCGGTGGGCCCGTCGGGGCAGTCGCCGGGCGGCCTCGCACTCCGCGCGACTTTCCGCCGAGATGCCGTCCGCGGGCCGTCGCGGCGGAGCATTTCTGCAGTCATTCGCTATACTGCGGGCACACACAAAGTCTGTCCCTCCTTGACTGCATTTGCAACCTGCCCATGTCTGCGACTCCCCTGCGACTGTTGATTCTTGGCGCCCACCCTGACGATGCGGAATACCATGCCGGAGGCTTGGCCACGATTTATCGGCAGGCCGGCCATACGGTGAAGATGATCTCCGCCACCGACGGCCAGTCGGGCCATTTTCGCATGTCCGGACGGGAGCTATCCGATCTTCGGCGGGAAGAGGCGTACCGGTCCGCCGCAATCATAGGCGCCACGTACGACGTCTGGAACTTTCCCGACGGGCGGCTGCTCCCGACTCTCGAACTGCGTGAGCAGATCATCCGCGAGCTGCGCACCTTTGCGCCCGACCTGGTGCTGACGCATCGCCTGAACGACTATCACCCCGATCACCGGGCCGTCGGCCAGGCCGTACAGGACGCCTCGTATATGGTCACCGTACCGCCGATCTGTCCCGACACGCCGATTTTGCGTCGCGACCCCGTCGTGGGCTACCTGCCCGATCTGTTCACCCGCCCCGTGCCATTGCGGCCCGATGTGCTGGTCGACATCACCAGTCATTTGACGACCGTCACCCGCCTCCTGGCGCAACATGCGTCGCAATTCTTTGAATGGATTCCGTACAACGAGCGGCAGTTGGAATCCGTCCCCGATCACGACGCCAACCGATTGCACTGGCTGGAAAACTGGTTCGCCCAGAAAATTGCGCCGCGTGCCGACCGGTTTCGCGCCGAACTGATCCGCCAATACGGCACCGCACACGGCGGCGACATCCGTTACTGCGAAGCCTTCGAAATCAGCGAATACGCCGCCCCCCTCGACGACACCGCCCGCCAACGGTTGTTCTGGTTCCTCAGCTGAACCAGTTTGTGGGCTCCGTTCGCACTTCGGCCCGCCCACAAATGCGTCTCCGCACGTCGCGAATCCACCACCAATAGCTCAGACGAATCCCCCCCCTATCGAAGGGGCCAGAGGCTGGCGACGGCTCGTCCCCCAGTGGATGATTCCCAGCTCGCTGCGAGAAAGTGACGATCGGAGATGATGGAGCAGCATTGCCGAACAGCCCCGAAGCGGGCGAGATTCGAAAGCCCAGTGGCGAAGCCCTGGGACTGATGCACCGTCAGCGCCAAAAAGCCCCAATCGGGGCGAGATTCCCCTGCGGGGTTCTCCATGCCGCCATCTCTCGCGAACGTGCCGTGACACATGGTCTTCAGCACCAAGAACCGAGATCCCTTTGCACAAGTTCCCTTGATCCGAGAGGTCATGAATGCCTCCATGGTCGAAACTTTGAGCGCCAGGGGATGCCCGTCATGAATCGGGCGGACCGTTGATGATCATGTGAATTGTCAGGTTTCGCGGACGATCACCATCGCGAAGCGGGTCGAGGAAATGAAAGTCGCATCGTCATCCTGGGCCAAGAATGC